>NZ_JAVJQP010000043.1:0-18948 GCF_040218875.1 Coleofasciculus sp. D1-CHI-01 | reverse complement strand
TCGTTTACATTTCTTTACCTATTATGCTAAATCTACCTAGAAATAATTTTGTACTCACAAACTCTTCACAAAAGCATCATCTCGTCAGAAAAAATTGACTAAAGGGCGACCCGATAAAATTGAATGAACACCATTGTGAATTGGTGTAATCGGGTCGCCCCTACAGGATACAGCAGTTTGCTCTGCTATGCGGTACATTGTCGATCCCCCTAAATCCCCCTTAAAAAGGGGGACTTTGATCTACTGTACTTTATTACAGCGCAAAGAGCTGTAACCCAAGGTGATATATACTCAATTAAATACTTAGTCAGGACTTACGCAGCCACTTAGTTAAGGTGCGTTACGCTACGCTAACACACCCTACAGATAGATCCTTTGCGTAAATCCTATTAGTATCAATCTGGCAGATCCAATAATTCTGGCACGGTGACAAATTGATAACCACGCTGTTTGAGTTCAGTAATCAACCTTGGTAAAGCTTCCACTGTTTTAGAGCGATCGCCACCACCATCGTGCAGTAAAATAATACCACCCGGTTGCGCGTCTTCAAGAGCATTATTGATTAATTTTGGCACAGTTATCCGATGACTTTGCCAATCTTTTGTATCGGATGACCACATAATCACGGCATACTTTTTTTGGTGAGCATAGTTAACTAAGCCGTTATTTAAAATGCCAGCAGGCGGTCTAAATAATGCTGTTTTGACGCCAGTAAGTTGATGAATTAACTGGGCGGTTGTCTCCAGTTCATGCGCTGCCGCCGATGGACTGTATTGGTGATAATCATGATTCCAGGTATGATTACCAATGGCGTGACCATCAGCTACAATTTGTTTCAGTAGCTGGGGATGATTTTTAACTGTCTTACCCACCACAAAAAAGGTGGCTTTAATACGTTCTCGTTGAAGAATATCTAAAACTTGGGGAGTTGTTTCTGATGAAGGTCCATCATCAAACGTGAGGGCAATCACCTTAGCCTTATTGTTGAGGACACGGGAACGAATAGTTTTGCCTTGAAATTCGACAGGTACAGAAAAGGTTAAGCGTTTGGCTTCTTCTTCTGCCAAGTGAGCCAACATTTTTTCATAGATTTCTTTTTCATCTCCAATTAAACCATTGATTTGTAAACTCTGGGAATTAGATCGTTCTCGTTGATTTAAATTAGGACTAGGGATAGCTAGCTTTGGGTTAACTGAGCGAGCAATGGATACACTAAAACTTGCAATAAAACTAAGTGTGGCAGCGATTAAACTAATGGATAATTTGTACTGCCAAACTAACTGACAAGGGTTTGCCACCTTACGTCTCCTTCACTCCTCTGAATACACAGGCGGCGCGTCATGGTTGTTTAGTAGATCAGCAATTTTTGGATCATTCTTGTTGCAGAATAATCCAAGCGGCGGGTTAATCTATCGCCAGACATTTATGTCTAAGCGTAGATCAACCCGCTTGATGAATTCTGATGCTAAACCCTGCGTCTCAATCGCTAAACGCAACCATTTCGGGGGATATTCAGTTCGCTGTAGGGCAACTGGATACCGAAATCAGCCTTAGTGTTAATGATTCTTTTGTTAGTTACGACGCAAATGGCAGTATATCCGGGATATTTTGTAAAAGGGTAGAGAGTAGAAGGGTAAGAGGATAGGAGTGTAGTAGCGTGCGTGGCACACCTTCTTTGGTAGATTAGCTTGGGTTCGTAGTAAGGGAACCTTAGCCCTATATTCTGTTGGGTTTCCTGTCGTCAACCCAACCTACAACATATTCCACCAAATTAGGCTTATATCCAGAAACTGTAGGGGCGCAAAGCTTTGCACCCGATTCAATGGTGACAAAATTCGCCCTGTCTGAGGTTTAAGGGCGAAAACTATTTAATCCATGAAATGCCTGGATGAGCAGGCTTTTATCCTTGAGGTAACGATGATGCTTTTTTATGGTATAAACTGATAATCTTATCAGTGACCTCAGGAATTGTTAATCCATCCGTATTAATTTCGATCGCGTCAGCAGCTTGGCGCAGGGGAGCTAAGGCGCGATTGCTGTCACGCTGGTCTCGTAATTGAATGTCCGCCTCTAGCTGTTCTAAACTGACAGTACCTTGGTCTTCGTCTTGGAGATCTTGCAGGCGTCGGCGTGCCCGTTCTTGAACCGAGGCGGTGAGAAAAATTTTCAGTTCGGCGTCTGGGAAAACATGAGTGCCGATATCTCGCCCTTCAGCGACAACACCACCTTTAGACGCCCAGCGCTGCTGCTGTTTGACTAATTCGTGACGTACAACCGGAAGCGCCGCGATCGCAGAAACATTGGCGGTGACATCTAACGAGCGAATCGCCTGAGTAACTTCTTTGCCATCAATCCACACTCTCAGGCTTTGGGGTTGGGAACCACTACTGATCAGGGAAATTTGACATTGACTCACCAATTCCGCGATCGCAGGTTCATCGGTGAAATCAATTCCGGCTTGCAGCACTCGCCAGGTTACCGCCCGATACATGGCTCCCGTATCCAGATACATTAAGCCTAATTGCTGCGCCACTAACCGAGTTACCGTCGATTTACCCGCCCCCGCCGGTCCATCAATGGCAATAATCGGTTGGCGATTTCGCAGCAGAATATTATCAATTAAACGAGTTGAACCCAGACGAGCCGCGATCGCGAGTAATCCTTGGTCTTCCACTTGCTCTAAGGGAGTCAAGGTTGTCGGATGGACTAATTCGATGTACTCAACTTGAATCTCCTCTATCAAGCTGAGTTCTGAGGTAACAGCAGCAATTAAGGACGTGCGATCGCGCTCCCCAGCTTGGAACACATTTTGGGCATTTTGTAAACCCTTGTAGAGAATTGGAGCTTGTGCCTTTTGTGCTGGTGTCAAATACTGATTGCGAGAACTATAGGCAAGACCTGACGGCTGACGGGCGATCGGACAAGATACGATAGTGACAGGCAAATTTAGATCCGCAACCAAGCGGCGAATAATCGCCAATTGTTGAGCATCCTTTTGACCAAAATAAGCGCGATCGGGTTGAACTAGATTTAATAACTTCGTCACCACCGTCGCCACTCCCTGAAAGTGACCCGGACGAGAGTGACCACATAAAATAGAGGTCATCGCTGGTGGTGGTGTAACTTGAGTGAACTCCGCCAGGGTGTCTGAATCCGATGGGTCATCGCCATACAACTCCACGGCTGTTGGCGCAAAAATCACATCCACTCCCACTTGTTCACAAAAGCGTTGATCCTCCTCCAACTGACGCGGATACTGCTGCAAATCTTCCCCAGGTCCAAACTGGAGTGGATTGACAAAAATACTGACAACGACAATAGCATTTTCGCGTCTCGCCCGCTCGATTAAGCTCAGGTGACCGGGGTGCAACGCCCCCATCGTCGGCACTAAACCGACGGTTTTTTGGGTTCGATGACGTTCTAAGTGGCAGCGCAATCCCGCGATTGTCGTAAACAGACGCATGAGAGTTTAGTGGTTGGATCTTAGATCGATGTTAGCAATTTTGTCCTTTGTCATTCGTCTTATGTCATTCGTCCTTTGTCCAAGAATTTTGGCACTCGGTTGGGGTGGGTTTCGTTACATCAGGGTGAGGTCACAAACGATAATGGTAAAACCCACCCCTACACACCGATCAGAGCGGGTTTACTCGCATCTGGGTGAAAACAAAATGATAATGGTAAAACCCGCCCCTACACACTCAAAACTATTCCCTAATAGTTATCTAAAACCTCAATCCGTACAGGTGCCACACCCGTCCTAATCAATCCTAAGACTCTGGCAGCGGCGGCAGAAAGGTCAATGACTCGCCCTCTGATATAGGGTCCTCGGTCATTAATCCGCACGATAACGGAGCGACCATTATTTAAGTTGGTGACTCGCACGTTAGTACCAAAGGGTAAGCTGCGATGAGCGGCGGTTAGGGCATTTTGATTAAATCGCTCACCACTGGCGCTGCGATTTCCGTGAAAGCCAGGACCATACCAGGAGGCAATACCCTTAACCTGGAAGCGCACAGGACCTAGGGCGACTTGGGCAATTGTCTGGGCTTTGGGTTTCCCCTCAATTTGGCGTAGGGGGGGAGCATTACCCATCAAGCGTCGCAGTCGGTTCGTGGCTTGTCGGGCATCTTCGGTTAGGTTTTCGGTGGTATCAGGCAGAATGGTATTTTCGTTAACTTGCACCAACTCCTGGTCGTTTACCTGAATGCTGTAGCAGTTACACGACTCATTCCAACGAACTGCGATCGCGTCTGCATCAATATTATCCCGATGCAGTTGATTGAGTTGAGCCGCAACCGCTGTCGCCCGCCCTACGGCATCATCTGGATTGGTATTACTGGTCGAGGTGACACTGGGCGAGGCAGTATTGTCCAGTTGGTCTACCTCTGAGGATTGATAGTCAGACACCGTTTTCGATGAGGAATACTCGGGTTCAGCGTCATTTCCCAGAGCCACTTCTCCCACTTTGGTGTTATTATTCGCCGTTGCAGGAGAACCTAAGAACGTCAGGACAGGGATGTCGCGCACATAAAGAGTAGCCGCCTGACGCCCATCGAGTGAATAGGCATGAATTTTAGCAATGATTTCTTCTGCTTCCCCAACTTGAGCCGTTGGGGATTGAAATTCTCCCACTTTTACCACCTCTGGTGGCTGAGGAGTTGGTTGAGAGGAGGTTGAGGGAGTTGTTTGCCGAGAGTGTAGCGCTTGAGCGGGAGTCAAGTTGCCCTCAGAACCTTGGTCAACTGCCTGAGCTTGGTTAGCCGGATTGGATATCACTGTGCTGAGGGCTGTGGTTAAGACGGTAACAGTGAGACCACTCAAAATTCGCTGATTCATAAGCCTATATCAAAAGCCTCTGGAATTCTACGTTTAGGGTTATGGGTGGTGATGCAAGAGAATTAAGAAAAATCTGCTGCAACTCATACTCATTTCGATTTCGTCCTATTTTTGTGGAACTGACACAGACTAACACGAAGTTTTGGGTTTGGGGATCAGTGATTTTTGGGAATCAGCCATAAGATTTTCAAAAGTGCGATATCATGTAATTTGCTCTAAAGCTTAATCTGGCAAGGATTTCCCGCTTTTACCCCTCTCAGGGAATTTACGAGATTTTTAACAAAAGTTTACAATAGAGACAACAAGCCTCGACCGTCGCGGCGAAGGTTTTCCATCAATGCTGTAGGGGCGGGTTTTACCGATAACGTTTTGGCAAAAACCAATAACTGTAATAAACCCGCCCCTATATTCCTGGGTTGGGGCGGGTTTAGTCACATTGGGGCGGAAAACAAAGGATAATAGTGAAACCCGCCCCTACATTCGGAAAAATTCTTTCATTTCTAGTGGTATTTCATGGATTATCGAGAAGCTGGTGTTGATATCGAAGCAGGTCGAGCGTTTGTACAGCAGATTAGAGGGCTAGTCCAAAGCACCCATCGACCCGAAGTTTTAGGTGGACTCGGTGGCTTTAATGGTTGTTTCCAGTTACCGATGGGATATCGCGAACCCGTTTTAGTATCGGGAACTGATGGAGTGGGGACAAAGCTGAAACTGGCTCATGAGTTAAATCGTCACGACACTGTTGGTATTGACTTAGTTGCCATGTGTATCAACGATGTCTTGACATCTGGCGCACAACCCCTATTTTTTTTGGACTATTTAGCCACAGGAAAGCTGAATCAAGCGCAACTCACGCAGGTGGTAGCGGGTATTGCTCAGGGATGTCGTCAGGCTGGTTGCGCGTTGTTGGGAGGAGAAACCGCAGAAATGCCTGGTTTTTATCAACCGGGAGAGTATGACATTGCCGGGTTTTGCGTGGGAATGGTGGAAAAAAGCGAAATTTTAGACGGTTCTCAGGTGCAATTGGGAGATGTGGCGATTGGTTTAGCCAGTCAGGGGGTTCACAGTAATGGGTTTAGTTTAGTCCGCAAAATTGTTAGCGATTCAATTAACCAGGATTCTCCCTTAAGTTGGGATAGCTGTCCCGATTTACTAGGGGGTCAACGTTTAGGAGATGTGTTGCTGACGCCGACTCAAATTTACGTGAAACCGATTCTAGATGCGCTAAAAGCTGGGATTGAAATTCATGGTATGGCTCACATTACAGGGGGCGGTTTGCCGGAAAATTTACCTCGGTGTTTAGGTCAAGGGCAATCGGTGCAGATTGAGCCGAATAGTTGGGAGATTTTACCGATTTTTCGGTGGCTTGCTGAGGCGGGTCAAGTGAGTCGAGAAGAGATGTTTAATACGTTCAATATGGGGATTGGGTTTGTCGTGTTGGTGTCATCTGTTCAAGCCGAAAAAACCTGTCGTTGGTTTGAATCTCAAGGTGTTACGGCTTATCGGATTGGGGAAGTAGTTAAAGGGACTGGAGAAGTGGTTGGTTTATCGAGTTAATTAGGATTTGTTGAATAAGAACCCCCTTTTGCCGTAGTTTTGCCATGGCGATTGTTTTGCCATGGCGATTGAAATCGCTGCTAGACAAACAAAGTCCGCCTGCGCGGACTGGGTTATAAGGTAGTAGAGACGTTGCATGCAACGTCTCTACAACTATCTTTTCGGTTGCACCCTTTCTTTAACTAAATCCGCCCCGACGCAGGTTTCTAGGCTTCCTGTGAAACGTTAGGAATCCGATAAGTTGAGCAAATCCTGGGATTTTAGATGTTCCGTCAACCAAGTTTGATCGGCTTGAGTAAGACGGGGGGAAAGCTGACGATTGTAGTCAATGACAAAGGCAAAACCTGCGCGATCGTATACCTCGTGAATTAAACGTTGTAAATCCAGTGTCGGTTCATTCTCGCCTCGACGCAGAGGGATTTTCAAAATAGGAATTGGAGTTTGCAAGGATAAAGAATATAAATTAGCACGAGGACGCTGATCAGCCTGACTAATCAGGATACGATAAAGGAATGGTGCAAATTGTCCCCGCATGGGCATCGGTGTACCCGCACGAAGTAAGTCAATTTCCACGAGATGAGCAAGGCTGCGTAGAATGTTTTGGCGTTTGGTTTCGTAGGCGATGCGCCCTGAACCCGCTTTTTTGTTTTTGGGAGAGAGGAGTTCAATAACGGTGACAACTAACCCCGTTTCAATTTCGCGGATTTCCAGGTAACTTTCGCGAACCTCTTCAGGCATTGGTACTGTAACAATCGTGGGTTGTGGTGTCAGTGTGCCAATGGTGCTGGATAGTTCCTCTTGGCTGGGGCGACTGATTCCCTGAGTGACGCTGACATCAGGAATTCCGACTAAGACAGACTCTCCATCACTCATTTCATAGATACGACGTTCAACCGCCGCCCTATATTTCGGCAGGATTTGGGGGTTGAGTGCATCTGCGATCGCGACAATTAGCCGACTATGGAATTCTGACCAGAGTTGGGGAGTTTCCAGGTATGGATTCATCCCAGGAAAGGGGGAAGGCATAGTGCGATCGCAAAACTACTATTTTATTGATCGTAGCGGATTTATCCAGATGGGTCAGGAGCATGAGAACATCTGATGGATGCCATTTATTCGTTTCGATACCCGTCGATTTGTCCTAACCCTCGTAACAGTTGCTATACTTGTGACGTTGTTCGTCAGCAAACTCTTGGAAAGAGCGAAATCGACCCGCCTCAAAATCATCTAAACCTTGCTGAATGCCTTTAATAGCTTCCTCTGAATCTTGTTCTTCCCACTCTAAAACACGAGCCAGTAATTCAGATGCAACAAGACCAACATCTTGACCTTGCCGAGCGGCTTTGTCACGCAGTAGCGCTTCTAACTCTGGGTTAAGGGTTACAACAATTGCCATAAAGCGACATCCTTCAATTGAATTCTTGTGGAGCTAAATTGCTTAACGAATGACTATAGTTTTATGTGATAAATTTTATTTTGTGTTGTTTGATTTCAAACGGTTGTTGCAATCTAATTGGTATACTAAGCTTAAAATTAATTATCTCATAACTTAATCCTTAATAATATCATTTTTCTATAAGGTTAAGATGCCCGATCCGGATTTTCGTAATCATTACCTATTCCACCGCGAAGTCCGGAATGTGGAATCAAATGTTGTCATAGATAGCATCTGCCTCGCTGTATCCGGAAAAGAATTGCTGGGCTATCAATTGTGACCAGGTAGTTATTTCGGTCAAATCAGTCTCAACATCAGTTCGCGCAGGCGGACTTGGTTTGTGTAGCTGAGAATTCCATTCGCCATCGTTTTTTCTTTATTCCCCTCTCCTCGCAGGAGAGGGGTTAGGGGAGAGGTCACTTTATTCCCCTCTCCTCGCAGGAGAGGGGTTAGGGGAGAGGTCACAACGAATCGGGTTCCTGTCCCGATGTCACAGGCGCTGTTGCATTCAACTGCAACTCTGGATGATCCCCAATCACCTGCTGTAAATTCCACTCATTCTTAAACAGCAAAACCGGACGCCCCCAGTTATCTTTCACCACCGCTGTGTTAAACAAACGTCCCGCTTTCTCTAAAGCTTGCCACCCTCCAGCTACCCAACGGGCAACACTATAGGGCAACATATCCAATAACGTTTCTACGCCATATTCATTCTGTAAGCGGAACTGAACTACCTCAAATTGCAACTGTCCCACGGCGGCTAAAATTGGGTCGCGCTTGGACTCATCCACCGAGTACATAATCTGGATTGCCCCTTCTTCGCGCAACTCAGTTACCCCTTTGTGGAATTGCTTAAATTTAGAAGGATTGGGATTTTTCAAATAGGCAAATAATTCCGGAGAAAAGCAGGGAATCCCTTCATACTCCAAGCGCTTGCCATTGTAAATCGTATCCCCGATCGCAAACACTCCTGGATTATTTAACCCAATCACATCCCCTGGATATGCCACGTCCAGAGATTCCCTGCCTTGGGCAAATAGCTTCTGAGGTCTTGACAACCGTACCGTTTTACCCGTCCGCGCATGACTCACGGTCATGTCCTTGTCAAATCGACCTGTACAAACCCGGACAAATGCCACTCTATCCCGGTGCTTGGGGTCCATATTGGCTTGCAGCTTAAACACAAATCCGCTGAAGTCGGGATAGGTTGGCTGCATTTCCCCCTCAGTAGACTTGTAGGCTTCTGGTTGCATGGCGTACTCTAAAAAGGCATCCAAAAACAGTTTGACGCCAAAGTTGGTCATCGCACTCCCGAAGAATACAGGCGTCATCTGACCCTGATGCACCAACTCTAAATCTAAATCCGGTCCAATCCCCTCAATCAGTTCTAGTTCTTCTTTCAACTGATAATACAGGTCTTGATCCAGCAATTTTTCAATCCGGGAATCTCCCAAATCGATTACCGTGTCTCCCGCTTCCCTACTCCCATGTGCCGTGCGTTCAAATAGGTGAATTTGCCGCAGACGACGGTCAAACACTCCCTTAAACCGATCGCCCATACCAATGGGCCAATTCACGGCATACGTCTGTAACCCTAACTCCTGCTCAATTTCATCCAACAGTTCCAAGGGTTCCCGCGATGGACGATCCATCTTGTTCATAAACGTGAAAATCGGTAGCGATCGCATCCGACACACTTCAAACAACTTGCGCGTCTGTGGTTCCAACCCCTTCGCCGCATCCACCAGCATCACTGCATTATCCGCCGCCGCTAATGTGCGATAGGTATCTTCACTAAAATCTTGGTGTCCCGGCGTGTCCAGCAAATTAATCTGGCGATTCCTGTACGCGAACTGCAACACCGTCGAGGTAATCGAAATTCCCCGTTGTTGTTCCATCGCCATCCAGTCCGACGTTGCCTTACGCTGCGCCCGTCGTGCTTTCACCGCCCCGGCTTCGTGAATCGCACCTCCATATAGCAACAGCTTCTCGGTTAGCGTCGTTTTCCCCGCGTCTGGGTGGGAAATAATCGCAAAATTTCGTCGGTGTTCAACCGCCGTTTGCAGTTCAGCCTTAAGTTCAGTGGACATTCAAAACGCCTAATTACGGAACACTCAGCCTTCCATTATAGAAGTTGAGATCCTGGGTCGGTTGGCTTGAGTTAGTATTTTCTATATCCTAAGTCATAAATTGTCAAGCTTTTTTTATCAAAATTAACCCTATAGGTTATAACCCTAGAAGGTGTAATTTCTGCTAATTCTGGGGAATACTGAAATCAGCGCCTTTTGGGTAAATCCAATTCCTTCAGGTTCAAACGTTAACAGGGTGAGAACTTTCTCCTTATTTCCTGGCTAGAGGGTTACATCCTCCACCATCAAAAATCAGGGTTAGTAAGGGGTAACAAGGAAGCGTGAGGTTCCTGACTGTATGCTGAGTCATAGTTCACTGTTTCACAGATCACTGATTGAGTCCCCTCAAACCGTTTTAATTTTACCAGATAAGAGCTGATTATTGATTATAAGGAGACATTATGCAGTCGTTGATCATGCATAGTTTGACTGCCACACTTTTCATGCCTCATGGCAACTGCTACCTTTGGAAGCCCGGTTTAGTCTGGCTACATCTGTTATCCGATGCCTTCATTGCCCTAGCTTATGCTTCAATTCCCCTAACCTTAATCTATTTTGTTTGCCAACGACAGGATTTGCTGTTTTCCCGTGTTTTTCTCATGTTTGCCGCTTTTATCATTGCCTGCGGTACTACTCATGCGATGGCAATTTGGACGATTTGGCATCCCGATTATTGGCTCTCTGGATTAGTCAAAGCGATTACGGCGTTAATTTCTGTCTATACTGCCCTAGAATTAATCCCATTAATGCCCAAAGCCTTTGATGTTGCCAGTGCGGTTGAAATTGAAGCCGCCAATAAGCGTTTAGAAGCTGAAATTAGAGAACGTCAGCAAACCGAAGTTGCCCTTAGGCGATCGCAGGATGAAATTCAGCAAAAAGCCAGCCTCTTAGAACAGGCGTTGCGTGACTTAAAACATGCCCAAGCCCAATTGGTGCATACAGAGAAAATGTCGAGTTTGGGACAACTCGTCGCCGGATTAGCCCATGAAATTAATAATCCAGTTAACTTTATTTTCGGAAATCTGGTGCATGCCAAAAATTATGCACAAAATTTACTGGATGTAATTTCCCTGTACGATAAACACTATCCCCAACCTGTCCCAGAAATTCAAGAGACGGCGGAACAGATGGATTTAGGGTTTCTGCGAGACGACTTACCTCGCCTACTCGAATCAATGGAAGTAGGAACCAAGCGGATTCGTCAGATTGTGCTGTCGTTGCGTAACTTTGCTCGGATGGATCAAGCTGAGGTGAAGGCGGTAGATTTGCATGAAGGGTTAGAGGGTACATTGCTGATTCTGCAAAATCAACTCAAGGCAAAACTGGGATATACGGAAATTCAGATTGTTAAAGAGTATGGAGACTTACCCAAAGTCGAATGCTACGTGGGACAACTCAATCAAGTGTTTATGAATCTCTTGAGTAACGCGATCGATGCGTTGGAGGAATCAAGAACTACGGATAATGGAAAAAATCATCCCACGATTCGGATTCGTACCGAAGCGATCGCACCTAACCAAGTTGCGATCCGAATTATCGATAACGGTCCGGGAATGAGCGAAAAAACTCAGCGTCAACTCTTTGACCCCTTCTTTACCACCAAACCTGTAGGTAAAGGAACCGGATTAGGACTATCCATTAGCTATCAAATCGTCGTTGATAGACATCAGGGTCAGCTAAACTGTCGATCCGCCCCAGGACAAGGCGCAGAATTCGCGATCGCGATTCCGATTCAGCAACATCGACAGCAACCTGTACCCAAGCCAGAGGTTAGCTTGACGGCTTAAGGAGGGTGTAGGCTATGGCGTGTAGGGGTATGCAAATTACATAACTCAAAACGCTTCCTGTTCACTGTTCACTGTTCACTGTTCTAAAGGTGTGACCCAGAGAAATATCCCCCCTGTCTAGGGCGGAATTCACGACCTGTATTGTTTAGCGAACCTGCTACAGTCAGAATGAAGAGTTAGTTTCCCTTGAGGGGAAGGAGGACTGTCGCATGACGTATGATGTTTATGATAGCGACAAACGCAAGCTTTTATCTGGCCTCTGTCATGGATCAATTTTTATTAGTGCGGCGTTGGTATCTATCGGTATTCCGATCGCCGTTTTGTTAGTGTCGGATGACCCAGTGGTCAAAGAAAACGCGACAGAATCGCTGAATTTTCACATTAACCTTTGGATTTACGGTGTAATCTTTGGCATCTTGACAATTGTCCTTATCGGTTGGCCCCTATTAGGTCTTTTGGGTATCGTGAATATCGTTATGCCAATTATCGGGATTGTGAAAGTGTTGAACAATCCTGATCAGTCTTTCCGCTATCCCTTTATCTTCCGTATTCTGTAGTTTTCGCTTCATTTAGTTTACACCCATTCGGACTCCATCTAAGTTAAAAGGTGGAGTCTTTTCAGTTTTGATCTTGAAGGGGTGAAAAGGTGAGCATGTTTGGATAAACTCTACCGTCCGCGATCTCGTTCGAGCCGCTCGATTGCATCCTGGTACAGTTCTAGTTCTGGCTTATGCGGATACTTACTACGTGCTTCTTTTATTAAGAAAACTTATCACAGTTTTGATTTTGGGCGGGATATTGATCGGTATATTGAGTAGATTGTCGCGGTTTTCATTAAAATAGAAGGGCATAATGTTTACATCATTACACTAATTTATCTAAATTATATAGCAATCCTAAATCGATAGTGGCAATGGATTGTCCCTGATCGCCTCTCCCTGCAAAATTCCAATAATCGTCCGCGTTACAAACTCTAAATTCTGGGGTATTGGATGTAAAGGTAAATATTCCACCAGATGATGTGCGGCGCGATCATACAGCCCAAATCGCCAAATTTCCCCGCTCGAAACCGCACCGTACAAAATCGGACTCTCACTTTCTACCCAGTGATCGAGGGCAATCAATTCAACAGCAAGCTGAGTAAAGCCTTTGGTTAAATCCGATTGCTTGGCTTCAATGATTAGAAAATTGCTGGGACTGGAAATATAGTAATCGAGTGAACCTTTTAACCAATTGCTCACACTAACGGTATACTCAATATTGATTGAATAGTCTAAGCGATCGCAAATCTGATCGATCAACGGAAAAATCAATGCCTCCCGGCGTGCCTGTTCAGTCGTGGTATTCACCCGTTTCAGTCTGCGCCGCATACTCTGTGCGAATTCAGGTAGCCAATCTAATTCACATTGTGTATAGGGAAGATCTTTGCGATCGGTACGCTCAAGGGTACAGCCTAAATCTGCCAAAATATCTTCAGGTGAATAAGGCAAATCAAAATATTTGCTAAAGGTGTAGGATTTGTTTGGATCTAAAACCCTAGGCATAGTGTCGATCTCCTCCCTGAAGCCGTATGTCCATTCTATATTACTTCGCTCCCTGAGAGTACATGATCCGCCCTCTCCCTGAAAGGCGATTCATTCTGACGCACAGTGCGATCGCCAATTTCGTGACCTGCGTTAACGTGCTAGCTGAGAAAAGGCGATCGCTACTATAAAATAACTAGAAGACCGATGTTTTGGTATATACTATAAAAAAATGCGCTTTGAGTGGGACGACAACAAAGCTGAGTCCAATTTTCGTAAACATGGTGTTACATTTGAGGAAACCGTGACAGTTTTTGCTGATCCCTATCTCCTGTTTACGGAAGACTCCAAGCATTCCGAGGGAGAAGAACGAGAATGGGCAATTGGGGAAGCGGAAAATGGCTCAATGATCGTAGTTGTTTTTACAATGCGCGGTGAAAAGCTTCGGATAATCAGTGCCAGAAAAGCGACAAAAAGAGAACGCAGGAGATATGAACAAGGAATCTGAATTCCCTTTTGAGAGGGCGAGGCGAGTTACACCAGAAGAAAATCAGAAATTCAGAGCAGCGATTTCTGAACAGTTTGGTATGGAGTTGAGAAAGCGGGATAGACCTGTTAAAAATGAAGAGGAGAATTATGAGCCAATTTCGATTAGAATTCACCCGAAAGTGTTAGCATGGGCGAAAGAAGAAGCCCAAAAAAGAGGGATTGGTTATCAAATAGTTATTAATGAGGTATTGCTAGAGCGAATTAGTCGGTAGAGACGTTGCATGCAACGTCTCTACCACTGTACTTACCTCTGTGACTCGCTGTTGTTCATGTTCTGTTAAGACAATAGAATCAGTTTGGTTCCATTCATAGTTGCCGATGAATCCTTCATGGAGGTGAATGAAGGATTTCAGATCGTCTAGAGAGATAGCGGCAAAGGTAAACTTAGGCATGGCATTGAGATAACTTGATAGATAAAACCATACAAAATAGCGAGCGAGACGCTCGCACTACAACCGTTCCCTGTTAAGAATTCCCTATCCTCACCACAATCCTTATTCAGCAACCGCTAATTACCCTAAACCCAACTCACGTTTGAGTAAATTAATCGATTTTGTGCCAATATAATTTTCACTGCAAACCAGCTTAGGCGGACGGATCAGATCATCCCTGGCGTCTAGAATTGCCCGTTTAACGGCATCATAACTGGCTTGATCGCTAATAATTGTTCGCGCACTACGGACTAAGGCATTAAGTTTATATTTATCATTAACCTGAGCGGTAATCAGGAGTAAATCATCCCCACGTAAACTGTGGATAATCACATCTACAATCCGTAGAATACCCCCACTCAAACTTACACAGCCCAGACAGCTATCTTTGGGGAGAGTTTTAACAATTTCGATTTCTTGTCCGTAGTCGTGGATATCCACCGGAATCACCCGCACAGATTTCGGCGCGGCGATCGCTTCGGCTTTTTGGATAAAATAGCGGCTGGTGACGACTGTACCAGAATTGGTGCGTTCTAGGGTTTGCTCTAATTCTTCTAAGGGGACTAACTGGACGGGAATTCCCAGGGCGGATTCCAATTCCTGCACCATTAACTCCCCTGCGCCCATATCTCGTGACTCTACGGTAACCAGCACTCTAGCACTACAGCGCAACCGCCAGTCAATTTCGGCTAAAAAGAGTTCGCGGGCTTCATTGAGGGAACATCCTTGCGAGAGTAATTCGTCCAGACTCTGCTGAACAATGCTGGAGGCTTGTGGATATTGCTTGAGAATCGGAGATTGGCGCTGAGTGCCACCTTCATGACCCTGGGCTTTGACATAAATCCCTGATCCAGCGATGGATGCAACCAGTCCGGTTTCTTCTAGCTGGCGGTACACTTTACTGATTGTATTCCGATGCAACCCCGTCTCCATGGCTAACTGACGGGTACTGGGCAATTTATGTCCCGGCGGATATTGGCGAGAGGCGATCGCAAACTGAATTTGGTCGAATAGCTGCTTTGAAGCAGGGATTTCGCTATCAGGCTGGATATGATGCTGAACCATTATAAAGTCTCCCAAGCACTTGCTCTTCAATAGACACAAGAGTATAACGTATAGTTTCGGTAATCCGTTAGTTTAATGATAGGTGTTCATTAAATAGTCTAGTTTGATCAGCTTACAAATTGCAATAGATTTTTTATTTGTTTAAATCAGTAGATTGAAAACTAAAATCCTATTCTGGTTTGTCCAAATCATTAGAGGGTGGCTTACCCCCAGAAATAGACAATAAATCCTTGAAAAATAATAAGTAAACCAATAGAATTATAATAATCCGTAAATAATTTGCTGAATTGGGGGGACGTGAGCGTTACAATTAAGCAGAAGTTTGACCGTTGACCAGAAGGTCAAAAGCCATAGCAGCGAGGACTGCGATAGATCGACGAACAACAGCATGAACCTGAATTATGACGGCTAGAGAAATCAAAAGCGATTGGGTGAAGATTACAAACGGCTCTCTACAAATAGACGCTTACTTAGCGATGCCCGTGGGAGAGGAGTC
Source organism: Coleofasciculus sp. D1-CHI-01 (assembly GCF_040218875.1). Lineage (NCBI taxonomy): Bacteria > Bacillati > Cyanobacteriota > Cyanophyceae > Coleofasciculales > Coleofasciculaceae > Coleofasciculus > Coleofasciculus sp. D1-CHI-01. The sequence continues at coordinate 3,140 of NZ_JAVJQP010000043.1, read as the reverse complement.
TTTACCAGGGGTGGTCGTGTTGCAGGAAATTTTTGGCGTGAATGACCATATCCGAGACGTGACTCAGCGGATTGCCAAAGAGGGATATGTCGCGATCGCACCCGCCCTCTATCAACGCCAAGCCCCCGGTTTTGAAACGGGATACACCGAAGCTGACCTGAAAATTGGCAAGGAGTATAAGGCGCAAACTAAGGCGGAGGAACTGCTGGGTGACATTCAAGGGGCGATTGACTACTTACGGGGGCAAACACCCGTTAAATCGAATGCGATCGGCTGTATCGGCTTCTGTTTTGGGGGTCATGTCGCTTATCTAGCGGCAACCTTACCCGATATTAAAGCCACAGCCTCCTTCTATGGTGCAGGAATTGCCACGATGACGCCAGGAGGAGATGAACCAACGATTACCCGCACTCAGGATATTACCGGAACGATCCATCTCTTCTTTGGTTGGGACGATGCTAGCATCCCGGCTGAACAAGTTAACCAGATTGAAGCTGAACTGAAAAAGCAGCAAATTTCTCACCAGATCTTTCGCTATGAGGGCGCTGATCATGGATTTTTCTGCGATCAACGTGCCAGCTATAACCCACAAGCGGCAAAAGATGCTTGGGAAAAAGTGAAGGCGCTATTTCAGCAGGAACTGTAGTTATTCGTCATCGATTATTTGTCATCACTAACCTCGAATGACAAATGATAAATGATACATCGATTTTTTCAACACTTAATACTCATGACTTCAGAATCAACCCGTTCTCAAACCAGCAAAACTGCCTTTTCCATGGAAGATTTTGCCAAAGCCCTGGAAGAATATGACTACGAATTTAGCCAAGGGCAGGTGGTGCGAGGCAAAGTGCATAGCTACGACGTAGATGGTGTTTATGTCGATATTGGCGGGAAATCCCTGGCGTATGTTCCGGGACAGGAGGTGTCAGTAGCCCCTGTAGAAGATTGGTCAGAAGTGCTGCCATTGCAGGAAGAGTTGGAGTTTCTGATTATTCGGGAACAGAATGCTGAAGGTCAGATAACTCTATCACGGCGTCAGTTGGAAATCAATAAGATTTGGGATCAACTGGCGCAAATCCAAGACAGTGGCAAGTCGCTACAGGTGCAGGTGACTGGCGTGAATAAAGGCGGTGTGACGATAGATTGGCAGGGATTGCGAGGATTTATTCCGCGATCGCACCTGAATCAACGGGGGAATTTAGAGTCGCTGATTGGTCAAAGTTTAACCGTAAGCATCCTGGAAGCCGATCGCGATCGCAGCAAGTTAGTCTTTTCCCAACGGGAAGCTACTCGCGCTGCAAGTTTCTCGATGCTAGAGGTTGGACAGTTAGTGGAAGGTACGGTTTCCAATATCAGACCTTTTGGTGTGTTTGTGGAATTAGAAGGGATTACTGGCTTGTTGCATATCAAACAAGTCAGCCAAAATATGGTGGAATCATTGACGGATATGTTTGAGGTGGGTCAATCAATTAAAGCGATCGTGATTGACTTAGATGAAGGGACGAATCGCGTTTCTCTATCGACAAAAGTGTTAGAAAACTATCCCGGAGAAATGGTGCATAAAATGGCAGATGTGATGGAAAGTGCTGAGGCACGTTCAGAACGGGCGAGGGCAAAAATGATCTAATCTGAACCGTTCTAAATTGTGTGTAGGGGCGGGTTTGACTATTATCGTTTTTTACCTCATCCCGATGTAACAAAACCCGCCCCAGCCCAAGTTTTGCTTTTGAACGAACGGAGGTGAGGGCGGGTTTTGTAGCTAAGCTAGGAACAACAATCAAAGTTAGTCCCTAAACCCGCCCCTACACATTCAAAACTAAAACAAAGGGCGGGTTTTGTAGCTAAGCTAGGGAAACCAATCAAAGTTAGTCCCTAAACCCGCCCCTACACAATCAAAACTAAAACGGAGGGCGGGTTTGGTAGCTAAGCTAGGGAAAACAATCAAAGTTAGTCCCTAAACCCGCCCCTACACAATCAAAATGTTGTAGTGGTTTCCTATTTTTTTTATCTGAAACAGGAGGATCAAAATCCGATGGCGCAAGTAGATGAATCCAGCCGTACTCTTAGCGTAGATATTGGTGGAAGTGGAATTAAGGCGATCGTGTTAGATCAATCGGGAAATCCAATCACTGAACGCCATCGAGTCACCACACCCCAACCCGCTAAACCGGATGCTGTCATTGACGCGATCGCAGAATTAGCCGCCGCCCAAGGAGAGTGCGATCGCGTATCGGTGGGTTTTCCTGGCGTGGTTATGGCTGGAGTCGTCAAAACCGCTGTGAATTTAGATCCCAGTTGGCAAGAATTTGATCTCGCGACTACCCTGTCTCAAGCCTTGAACAAGCCTGTACGTGTGGCGAATGATGCAGATATGCAGGGATTAGCCACAATTCAGGGTAAAGGCGTAGAATTAATGATTACCCTGGGAACAGGATTTGGTTCAGCCTTATTTGTTGATGGCAAACTCGTCCCCAATTTAGAGATGGCGCACCACCCCTTTCGCAAAGGCGACACCTACGAACAACGGTTAGGGCGGGCGGCGTTGGAGAAGAAGGGAGAGAAGAAATGGAACAATCGTTTACAACGTGCGATCGCGACGCTAGAACATTTATTTAATTACGACTATCTTTATATTGGTGGCGGGGAAGCAAAAAAAATCACCTTCGAGTTACCAGCGAATGTCAAAATTGTCCCCAATATCAACGGATTATTAGGCGGAATTGCCTTATGGCGAGATTAATTTTTCCTAATTATTTACCCATGTAGGGGCGGGTTTATGGACTTACATTACGCTATTGAGAATAACGTTGCTTCAAAACCCGCCCTTTTTCAATTGTCGTGACTAATTGTTTATCCATGTAGGGGCGGGTTTATGGGCTTTGATTACGCTATTGAGAATAACGTTAGTTCAAACCCGCCCTTTTTCAATTGTCGTGACTAATTATTTACCCATGTAGGGGCGGGTTTATGGACTTACATTACGCTATTGATGATAACATTTGTTCAAACCCGCCCTTTTTCAATTGTCGTGACTAATTATTTACCCATGTAGGGGCGGGTTTATGGACTTACATTACGCTATTGATGATAACATTTGTTCAAACCCGCCCTTTTTCAATTGTCGTGACTAATTATTT
>NZ_JAVJQP010000032.1:0-85959 GCF_040218875.1 Coleofasciculus sp. D1-CHI-01 | reverse complement strand
CAATGAAATGCAGGCGTTTCAGTTAGTCGGGGGTCATTATGAACCAGCCAACCGGGTTGATAATCGTGTAGTGATGCCGGAGTTAGGGTTAAGTTTAGGACTATGGCAGGGAAGTTTTCGAGGAATTAACCGTTTGTGGTTACGGTGGATGACTTTTGAGGGGGAGTTGATTTTAACGCCGGAAGAACAGGCAATAGCAGAACGGGAAAGGGCAGAACGATTAGCAGCACGATTGCGGGAGTTGGGGGTTGAACCTGATGATATGGAGTAAGTGCGATCGCGGTTTTCAGTTCAGATCTCAATCGGCGGTAGGGGTGAGATGGACAAAATTTTGCCCACCTTACCGAATTAGGATAAATGTACTATTCCAGACGTTCCACGGTCACGTCTCTACTAGTGAACCTCAACAAAAACGCCACTGCGAGCAAATTCCTCTTCTTCGGGAGTAAAGTAAGGGGCGTTATCTTCTAGAGTTGGGTCAAAACTGTAGGCATCTTGCAGGAAGTTTCCTTCTAAAACCGCCTTTTCTAACTCCTTGATGTAGGTGTCAGCCAGCTTACACAACTCTTGGATACCCTGTTCGTCGCCTCTGTCCAAAAACTTTTGCAGTCCCAAATGAAGCCCCGATAAGCGGGCGGTGGGTTTGAGCATACTGTAGATATGGTAGATGCGATCGGTGGTAATGCTGATGTGACGCAGGGCGCGGGCGCGGATCAACTCGGCATCCAGACTGGGCCAATAACGGCTGGTGTAGAAGGCTTGGTCATCCCGTTGATACCACTCTTCCGAACGGGCGATGGAAGAATTCACGGTGTTGTGCAACTTCCAGAAAAACAGGCGCATGGAGAGTCCATCGGTTACTGTAGCCAGCTTGTTGTCGAAGGACATACTAAACTGGGTGGCATGGAGTTTTTGTCCTAACAATAAGTACTCCATCGGGTACATATCGACTTCCTTGTTCTGTACCACATAGGCATTCAAGTGATGGCGACAGTAGGGGCAAGGGTACATCGTGGCGAATAGTTGGATGAACTCCTTGAAAAGCCCGATTAGCTTTGGCTGAACGTCTGGAGATTTGGCACAGACAATTTCAGCAGACGTATGGAAGAAACGCCAAACCCCTGGTCCAATGTAGTAGGGGAAGCTGACTCGCATTTGGGCATCTCGCACGTAGCTGCGGTTAAGCCAGACATCGATAAATGCCACGTACTGGGAGAGGGCACCACATTCGCGACCAAACTCCAGACGTTCCCGACGCTTCTGCACACCGTTGAGGTAGTGGTGACTCAGCCGCCAAGCCTGCAAAATTGCCAGTTTTTGCTTAGGCGCGCAGTTAGGAAATTCTTCGCAAACGTCGCTACCATAGCGATCAAACTCCCCAACAGCTTTCGTCTCTGCGTACAACTGATCCAAGGCGGCTTCGTCGGGATTGGTATTTCTTTCAATATCCTCCGCCGTACAAACGCTAAATGCTGCCAGCAATTTTGGCATGAAATCCTCGTACCAGTACGCCACGGGCATCATCGCGCCGTCGATTTCTTCCCGATCATCTTCCAGAATCACTCGGTTCCATTGCTTCAAATAAGCCTTGGGCTCTTCCCCATTTGGTGTAGGTGACGGGGGCGTTAGTTCCCCATTCAATTCCAGTTGGCGCAACCGATTCAGTTCATTGATTGCCAGCACTCCTTCAATCAAATCTCCCAAGTGAAGGTGCTTTTTCTTCATCGTGATGGCGAATTCCACCCCAGCGGCGAATTTCTCGCGAACGGTGGCAGATTTACTGCGGGTTTCCTGCATCCGCTGCGCCTCGGCTAGCATTTCTGCGGTTTTTTCAATAGTCTGCCAGTTTTTGATCCGATCTTGCAGGCGGGCGTATTCGGCTTCGATGGAATGAATCACCTGATCCAGTACTGGATAGCAAGCCTCTTCCACAATACCCAAGCCTTTGTAGAAGGTGATCGCAACGCGCACAAACTGGGTGAAATCAGAAAGGCGGTAAGGTAAATTCTTCACCCGTAAATGGGTTTCATGGTTAGCCGAAAAACTTTCGCGGAAGCAGCGATAAGCAGCACCCTGAATCAATCGAAACAAACCAATTTGCATTTGTAGGCGAGAAGTGCCCCGCTTTCGGGTACAGTCATCCTTGACTTGTTGGGTGAGGATTTCCTCAAGCTTTGTCACCTCCGCTGCTAAGTCTTGGGTGTTGAGGGGGGTATCTGCTTCCTCCGATTGTGCCTGTAGGGATTGGGTTGCAGTAATGGAGGACTTTTGATCACCACCTAACCCTTGATTATCTTCGGGAATAACTGGGCAGAATTCTTCAAAGTCAATGAAATCTTCATCGTCGCGATCGCCTTCGGTTTCGGTTAGTTCAACGTGGGAATCATGATAGCCTGTCGAGGCTTCGTTTTCTTCAGGAACAAGCTGACAAAACTCTTCAAAGTCGATGAAAGCGTCACCATCGCGATCAACTTCTTTGATCATCTCTTGTAATTCTGCGTCCGTCAGCCCGAACCGACTCATCACGTTTTTCAGTTCGTTGGCGCAAATATGCCCCGAACCATCCTCATCGAAAACGCTAAAGGCAAGTCTCAGCCGACTTTCGCGATCGCCTTGTTGAGACACCATCAGGGCTTTGAACTCTTCAAAGTTGATGGCACCGGAACCGTCTACGTCCACATCTTGCATCATGTCGTGTAATTGGGCATCTGTGGGATTTTGACCCAGCGATCGCATGACGGCACCTAACTCGTCGGCAGAAATTTCGCCACTGCCATCTTCATCGAAAACTCTGAAGGCTTGCCAAAGTCTTTCGACTTCAGCTTCGTTCATTGTCTTTGCGTTTTGCTTATTCATTTCTGCCAATTTTAAAGCAAGTTCCAAAACTTCATTCCAGTTTCTTTCTAACAAACTATAAAACGGGTCATCCGTCAAGTTGACTCAGAAAAGTCTGTGTTATCCGAATTTAGGGACGAAAACAAATGACGCCAATTGGGAGAACCTGTTTCGGCTTCTTTCACTTCAAAGGTGACATTAGAAGCTTGGGGTTGTTCTAGCGCCTGAAGGCAAAGTTCAGCAATATCCTCTCGACTGACTTTCCCTCGAATATTATCCCCTTGCTCAAAGGCTAAACCTTTACCGCCGGGTTCTTCGGTTAAAGCACAGGGACGGATAATCGTATAGGGAATACCACTTTCCCGGACAGCATCCTCTCCCCGCAGCTTCCAGGTGAGAATTCCGCCTAATTGGTCATTCATTCGCACGGCTGGCGGTTCTTCTTCTAAGTTAATTCCGGGACGCCCTGGACGGGTGACGCCAGCAGAACTAATCATAATAAATTGGGGTAAGGTTGAACCGTTGTATGCCTTGATTGTTTCCACTTGTAAGGAGAATGTTCCGGGTTCAAAGTGGGGATTCAGTGCGCCGTCATACTCAAACTTACTCAGCATCAATTGCACGGCGTAAATATGACTCGGATCAAAAGGTTCCGCATCCTGGATAGTTTTGGCACGAAAGACAGGAATTAGCGCCTCAAAGGGAACCCGAACATCAATCCAGGTATCTTTTTCAGTATCAAACGAATAGCAATAGGAAATGCCATCCCACCTTGATTCTGTTCGTAGAATAAACTTATAACGTTGTCCATCGCCTTTAACACGCAGTTCCATCCCCTCATATCCCGCTAAATTTAAGGATGGCTCGAAATTACGGGTACGAACGGAAACAAAACCACCCGAATTTTTGGTAGATACAGTTCCACTGAATAATGCCGCATGATCAATCAGCCGAATTGAGCTTTCACTCACACCACCCATCACGACATCATCCACAGCCCCCCAGGTTTCTTTTACATCATCTGAGGGATTTTTGAAATCAAAAATTAATTGTTTTCCTGCTTGGAGATGATTAGCGGCAACTTGAACTAAATTCTTAATCCCTTGATAGTCTACAATTTCAGGACTATCGACAACTTCTGGCATATAGAATTTGATGCCTTGATAATATTTTTCTCGGTTTGGTGTATCTCCTTCCACAGGTTGCACCCGAACACCTGTGCAACAAATAACGGCGGAGATACCGTCCATCATCGCAGGGGTTAAGGTTTCGGGGATAGTGATATCAGCTTCAAATAGTTCTACTTCATCTCCCAGCATTTCCCGCCCACGCTGACTATCTCTGACTAAAGCGCGTACCGGATAATCCCGTTCCATCAGACGCCGCACGACTCGCTTCCCGACGCCACCTGTTGCACCCGCTACCAGTATCTTACCCAATCGTTTGCCTCCCCTTTGACTTGGTTGTTGACGTTTAGTGTTACCTGAAAATAAGCGTTTTAAGCAGCTAATAAAAGGGATAACCTCAAAATAGGCTAATGTGTTGACAAATCGACCAACATCCCATTGGGAGCGATTATTCTCAGTCATCATCCCCTCCTATACTATTTATTTTTTTCAGTGTACCGAATTTGGCAATGGGGATGAATCCGCTATAGCGATCGCGGATCGTCTTGTGGTGCAACCTAGATTAGGTTTAGGGGGATACCAATATCATTGTCGGGGCGGGTTTAGGAATTCAATGTGGCTGATTGAATCCGGCGCACGCCATGCGCCCCTACAATTTCTGGATCTACTTACGATTCAATCACTGGCGGTAATAGCTCAGAAACTGTAATCGTATAACTGGGAAATTGCAACGGCGAAACACTCGCATCTTCTGCCAGAATTACTTCACTTTGATAACCGTCTGGAGTCGGTTGACGAAAAACGTGCAGTTGTCGATGTTTAAGATCAAACGGTTTCAGTTCCAGAGTTGACAATCACGGATTTTCCGGTAGTTTAGTATAAAATGCTCGAATCTGGACTTGTGCGCCCTAAGCTGCATCCAGAATAATGTTTAAGCTGAATAGGTTTAGCTGTGAGTTCTAAGAATTTACCGGAAACCACTGCCTACGTTCGGATTACCCAGCACTCTTGGCAACAGGGCAAAATTGAAGGAGATGTTCAAGCGGCTGCTTATGAGTGGCAGTTTCAATGGCGTTTCCGTCAAGGTCAGTTAGTCGTCAGACCTGCTTTGGGACGTGCTTTAATTCAAGAACCACTGGGTCGATTTTTAGAGCGTTGCGATTACCAGTTGGAACCAGGAGGAGATTATGCGTTTACTATTCGGGCGGAATTATAAGAGTGTTGAGGGTTAACCCTTCACAGCTTTCGAGGAAACATGGTTTGTAGGGGCGGGTTTAGGGACTTTGGTGTCGCTATTGATGATAACGTTTGTTCAAAACCCGCCCTGACCTAATTTTTAGGTCTGAGGTTGTCGGGGCGGGTTTAGGGACTTTGGTGTCGCTATTGATGATAACGTTCAAAACCCGCCCTGACCTAATTTTTAGGTCTGAGGTTGTCGGGGCAGGTTTAGGGACTTTGGTATCGCTATTGATAATAACGTTTGTTCAAAACCCGCCCTGACCTAATTTTTAGGTCTGAGTTTGTAGGGGCAGGTTTAGGGACTTTGGTATCGCTATTGATGATAACGTTCAAAACCCGCCCTGACCCAATTTTTAGGTCTGAGGTTGTAGGGGCAGGTTTAGGGACTTTGGTATCGCTATTGATGATAACGTTTGTTCAAAACCCGCCCTGACCTAATTTTTAGGTCTGAGTTTGTAAGTAACGCTCAATCAGCAAGATAGCGACAATATCATCAATCGGTCGAGGCGGCTGGCGCATCCCCTGGGGAATCAGGCGTTGGAGTCCCTTGGGAGGATACATTTGCCAATAGCGATCGCGGGCTTCTAATGTACTATAGCGTTCATCGACTAAGACAATGGGAATAGGGGCGGAAATGACTTCTCGAATTTTCCCTTGCCATTGCTTAGAGGTGGTTTGGTTCCCCATGACAATTGTCTCAATGGGAAACTGCTGAGATAATCGTTTAATGGTTGCGATCGCCTGATCGGATGGGATCACTTGATGATAGGAAATCTCTTGGTCTTTGCCTTTCACGGCTAAACCACATTTATCTCGTCCTGGGTCAAACCCTAATATCATGATTCAAACTATTTATTCCACTATTTTAGCTGTAGCGAGGAACTAACATCAGCATCTGGTAGAGATTCTTCATTCCGCTTCGCTCCATTCAGAATGACATAATTGGGTGCTTGGATACTCACGAGTATGACCAATGACGAATGACCAATGACCAATCACATCGAATTTCGATATTTTTCCAATAATTCTGGCAGGTAATCATACCCATCTACCCCAATTAAAGGAATAATTTTTGACCGCTGCTGCTGTAGGAGTTCTTGGAATACTTCCCCTCCCAATTGCCCCTGCAAAATAGTCAGTAATCCTACGGCTTTGCGCCAGTATTCTGTCCCAATCTGCTCCAATAAATATCCGCCCAAACTACCTGTGTAAATCGTTTTACTCCAGTTTTGTAACTGATAGTAGGCTTGCGCTAGATACGCTAAATTAAGTCCCTGTAAATACAAATCCCCAGAAAATTGTGCGGCTTGCCACCCTTGTTCTAAATAAGTAATCGCCTCTTGCGGTTGTTGCATAACCACATAAGCAATCCCCAAACTACATAAACATAGGGCTTGACTTTGACGATCGCCTAATCGTTCTAACAATTGCCGCCCTTGTTGCAGATACATGATGGCGCTTTCGTAGACATCGGGATCAAGGGCTTGTTGTTGGGCTTGAAAGACCTCACTATAGCCTAAATTCGCCAAGGCGTTGGCTTCACCTAATTTATCCCCGGCTTGCCGTGCTAAAATCAATGCCCGTTGGCTATAATTAATCGCCTCAGCATAATTTTTCTGTGCCACACAAATACGGCTTAAGTGATTGTAATTGGCAATCTCACAGACGCGATCGCTCGCTGAACGGGCAATGTCTAAGGCGTGCTCATGGAATTGTATTGCCCGATTATATCGACCTTGCGCCCGTTGGGAATAGCCTAATAACGTAAGAATTCGCGCTTTCTCTTCAGTTCCCTCGACGCGCCGTAAGGGTTCATCCAGGTAATCCATCGCATTCCGCAGATAATTCCCATTTAACGAGGCAAAAACACCGCCATACAGGGGAAAATATTCCCGTTGGGTAAAGGTGCGGAGAATTTGCAGCGTCGCCTGAAAACAACTATCGATCAAGCGTTCTCGTTGGGGAACCGTTGCTTGATTTAATGCCAGGGCAAGTTGTGACCAGATTACCGCAAATACGATAAAGGTGGAAATCGAGAGTCTCGCCCCCATTTTGGAGTTATAGACTCGTTGATCAAACCACTGAACTAACCGACTTTGCAACCATTGCAGAACAACTGTTAATTCTACCCAAGCATCCAGTTCTAAGGTTGGTTGTTGGCGAATCCATTCATCGAGGGGTTGATTATACGCCAGCGCTTGGAATAATGACTTAGGTAGAGGGCGATTTACCTTTTTTGCCCAGAGTCCCCAAGGACCTCGTTGTTCAGCGAGTTCCTCAAATCCCAGGGAACCCTGACTTTGCTCATAAATCCAGCTTACTAAATCATTTTCCAAATTTCCCCAAGCGGCTAACCCCCCAGTAATTCCTTGGGCTATCTGTTCAAGTTCCCTGGCGCGATCGCGATCAGAACTAGTGGATGCTTCCTGCTGAAGTGTTTTGGCTAATTGAGCCAATTGAGATAGATTCAGGACAGGTTCTCGATTCGGATCGATCGCACGCAGCCAAGCAGTTAACCGTTCACTCTGATCAGCTTGAGTAATTCCCTGGATAGCGGTAGCGATCGCCTCAGACACCTGATTCTCCTGCTGTACCCGTTCCCATTCGCTGCTAATCATATTCAGCGCCCTCTGCGCCCGTATCGCTTTAGCCTGTTTGAGTTCACTAGCCGGATTATCGATTTGTTCCTGAGTGGTGTTGTGACGTTCATCCAGACAGCGTTCAAACATTTCCCCGGTTCCACTGCTGACACCTGACGCCAGCGTTTGGTAAACCTGTCGCTTGGATCGGATTTTGCCTTTCAGCGTCGCGGCGACAATTTCATCAATCAGTTTAAAACAGCGATCGCGTAATGGTAAAGAGTCTGTCATCGTGTTTTGTTCTCAAAACCTACGTTAATATCCTAGACTTGGGCTAACCTATGTTAATATGCATCCCTCAAATCAAAGCGTTGTGTAGAAGCTAGAATTGAGCCACAGCCTACCTCACACGTCTTTTCACCACAGAGACAACCATGCGTACCCTGTCCCTCCCTTATCCCGATGACTTACTCATTACGTCTGGTAAATCACCCCAAGCCTTAGAATAGCCAGCCCGGAACTCAAGTTCGGGCTAAAAGCTAAAACCCGTTAAAACGGGTTAAAACCTTTTAATGTAGTAAGTTTTAGCTTACTTAAGCTTTAACGCAGAAATTTATTTCCTGGCTATATAAGTCAGCGACATTCCACCGAAATTACTGTGAAGTAGGCAAGAGCAACGGACGATAATATAAGTGCATTAACGGGGTCCTGCTTCGATCGCAGAATTAGCTATGTTAACCATCATCGCTTCGGCTTGATTGACATCTGGACCCATCCCTTTTAATGCCATTCGATAATGGGTATCTTGCCACACCCATTCAATCACCGATGGTGTACAAAAACCCTGACATCGACTCGGTGTAAAGTATCCCCAGATTCCATTGGTGAGGGGAATTTTTTTAATGAATTCATCGTCAGGGGAATACTGCGAATTCACTGGCGTGGCGCTAAATGCACCTACAGTACAATCCGGGATTCCATCGCAGTTTTGCTTTAACCTTAAGGCAATACTATAGGTATTGGGTGACCTAAAACTATTTACATAAATCCGCTGTCTAAACTTCGGCATTTGGCTGGGTAATAAAATTAAGGTATCGGTTTGTTGCTGGAGTTGCGGTAAGACAGGGGTGAATAGATTCGCTACCGGAGGTTGTTCTGACGGTGTGTTGGGATTAGCGCGATCGCGATTAATTAACTGTCGCGCCATCTGACGAGGAATCCCATAACTCGCCAGGGTGCTAGGAGTAAATGGAGTTTGGGTTGACGCGATCGCTTGCCATTGATTATTCTGATTTATAACAACCGTCTCCCCAGTACTATTGTCCCAAAACCAGTGCGCGATCGCGTAATTCTCAACAACTGTAATTTGAGTAACTTCTGGAGACAACCGAAACCCATTCCCCCTTTCCCATAAATCCAGGAGTACAACTTTCCGAATCACTCCCGTATCATCCGCTACAGCAGGAGTCGCTTCTGTCAATATTGTCAGCACCGGATAACTAGCCAATAGAATCAGGCTGGCGATGTACCCAAAACCAAAACTAACCTTCATAATTCCCTGTCATAAAAAAGTTTGTAGTTGCGCTTGTAGTTGCGCTTGTAGTTGCGCTTGTAGTTGCGCTTTAGCGCCGATCAAACTCACGCATCTACTACTATAGAATTATTCCTATCATAACTCCCATAGCATACAACCATGGAGCCAAACTTAACCCTAATTGCCAAAGGACTCTCCCCACTTCTCACACCAGTCAGTCGTCAGATAGGAAAACATCTCATTGGCGAAGAAATCCTAGAACGCCGCAAACTCAATGAAACCGCCTTACAACCCGTTCTCCAAAAAGCCGCCGAGACAGTATCAGAACGAATCCAATGTTATGAACCCGCCGAAATTGACCAAATTTGTTTATTTCTGGAATCTCCACCCGCCGAAACCATAATCCGTCACATTTACGCCGCCAAGCTTTCAGATAATCCTCAAAATAAATTTGAACTGATCCGTCAGGAATGGTTAGCCGCATTCTCCTACTATACCAACATCCCAGAATTTGAACTGCAAGACGCAGCTAATCATATTTTAGATGATCTGATTGAGGGATGTGAAGAAGCGCTACAGATCGCCATTGATCAGGGTAGACTCGCCGCGCATGAGGCAAAATCAGCATTCCGTCATCAAATCGTGCGGGATGAACTGGCGACGATTCAAAAGACGCTTAACCTATTAACAGCGCCACAAAAACCCGATATTAAAGCAATTCTAACCTTTGAGGAAAACTATCGCCAGCAAGTTAGAGAACGCCACAAATATATTATTCCCCCCGATTTCGATAAGGCGCAGAAACTCCCCATTAATCGCCTCTATGTTTGTCCCAACTTTATCCCAACTCCCACCAAACAAAGCAATCAACCAGAATCCCTAAAAATTACAACCTTTCTCCATAGCATTTATCGCGTTGTCCTGCTGGGAAATCCGGGTGGCGGTAAATCCACCTTTACCCAAAAATTTGCCCATGTTTTAGCAACCTGCTATTCAGAACGCCCCTTTGCGGATAGACAAGTTACACCAATCCTGGTCATCCTGCGGGATTATGGCGCAAAGAAGAAACAAATCAACTGTTCCATCGTACAATATATCGAAACAAAAGCGAATTCTGATTATCAAACACCGCCACCGTTTGGAGCCTTTGACTATTTACTATTGACGGGTCGAGTTGTGGTTATTTTTGATGGATTAGACGAACTACTGGATACTCGCTATCGCCGGGAAATTAGCAGCGATATTGAATTGTTCTGTAATCTCTATCCCTCAGTACCCGTGCTAGTGACATCCAGAGAAGTGGGTTATGAGCAAGCACCTCTTGACCCCGAAAAATTTGAGGTTTTTCGGCTGGCTCCCTTTGATGACAATCAAGTCAAAGAATATGTCACGACATGGTTTAAGGTCAACGAGGAACCGGAAGAAAAGGGAGAAGCATTTATAAAGGAAAGCCAATTCGTCTCCGATTTGCGTTCTAATCCGCTGATGTTAGCGTTGATGTGTAACCTCTATCGGCGCGAAGGTTACATTCCCCGAAATCGCCCGGAGGTGTATGAAAAATGCGCCGAAATGTTGTTTGAGAAATGGGATAAAAATCGAGATATTCCGGTTGAGTTTCGCTTCGAGGATAATATTCGACCAGCGATTGCATATCTGGCGTATTGGCTTTATGCGGATGAAGGTTTACAGGGAGGCGTAACCGAACGTCAGCTTATTGCTAAACTCTCTGACTATTTGTTGGAACATCGTTTTGATGACCGCGATCAAGCAGAAAGGGCGGCGCGTGAGTTTATCCAATTCTGTCGGGGGCGGGCGTGGGTATTTACAGGGATAGGAACAACGGCAGATGGTGAGGAACTTTATCAATTTACCCATCGTACTTTTCTCGAATATTTTACCGCACTCTATTTATTTAGAACTCAGGAGACAGCTAAAGAGTTAGCCGAGTTTCTTTTGCCCAAGATTGCCAACAAGGAATGGGATGTTGTCGCACAATTGGCTTTTCAGATCAAAGGTAAGAATTCTGAAGGCGCTGGGGATAAATTACTCACTACTGTTCTTTATGCCGTTCGTGAGGCTGAAGCGGAGGAAGTAGAAAATTTACTGTCTTTTGCGGCACGATGTTTAGAGTTTATGGTTCCCAGTCCCAAGGTGACTCGGAAGATTACTACAGCTTGTATTGAATACTTAGTAGAGTTAGGAATTAAACTGATCAATCTAGATGAGTATTCACAGGGGTCTTCCATAAACTTTCTAAGATCGGGAAAAACTTTACTGCTCAATGCTGCAACTGAGAATCAAGGAACTATTGACAATACTTTAGAGAAATTACTGATCGAACGATTTAAGAAGAATAGTGATGAACGTGAAGCCATTGTTATTTTTGAGATTAGCTCACATCTTTGGCAAAGTGTCTCTCAAAATATTTTCGATGCTTGTTATGACTGCATGGAGCAACTGTATCCGAAATAATTTCTTACTTGCCATATAGCTTGGAACGAAGGAATACTTTCTCTTGAAAATTTAATTAATTTGCATGGTGTAGATAGTCTTTTTTGGGATGCTATGTTTTCTCTATTTCCAGATGGTTATACTTCTGTTGCTGTATGTTTAATAGGATTTATGAATAATTACCCCAACTTGACTGACAAAACAACTGGGGATGAGAGTGAACCAAATGACTTAATAAGAATAGGTGAAATTTTACTTACGTCTTCACAACCTTGGATTAGTAGAGATAGATATGACACGGAAATATTATCAGAGATTGGCTACTTTTATGGAGAGCATTTACAGAAATCTTTGGAGCAAGGTTCTGATGCCATATTCGGAGTATTTGCAGTATTGTCTACAGCATTAGAATTGGAGCAAATATCATACCCGAATGATGCCCCTTTCCTTGTTGATGAGCTTCAAGAAAATGATTGGTATTTTTTCGGTGGTATCCGCTGGGTATTAATTGCACGTTTTGAACCAGTAGCCGATGATAAAGTGCAAGCCGAAATGGATCGATGTGGCTTCTCACCTGAACAACAAAAATTTATTTGGCGGTGGATACGACGAGACATCAATCTTGTCGCAGATACCACAGACGAAGAGATTGGCTAGGTTGTCACCGTATTTGGCGAGATTGTAGAGACGTTGCATGCAACGTCTCTACAAGATGATTGGGGAAACTCTTATTCAGTCAGCTTTAGCTGACTTGAGCTTTTGGTTCCTTGGGTTTGAACCCAAGGCGGTTTAACGCGAGTGGGTTGCTTCATTCATAACGGATGGGTGAAGCGTTAGGGAAGCGATCGCACTCAAACACAGATATAGTATGTTAGGTCTGTACACGGAAAACTATTTTTAGCTTAAAAGCGTGGAAAAGGGTATATTTTTTAGTATCTGTCTAGGACTAATGGGTTGGGTGGCTCAACCGACTTTGGCGTTACCTCCCCCAGATGACTTACCCGAAGAGGTGTTGAGAACCGAGATAATCACCGAAGCGCGATCGCCTATCGATGGGGAACCGCTTACCGCCGCCGAATACGCCCAACTTAAAGCTGAATTAGCCCAGCGGTCAACCCCCCCGGAACTCGATCCTGAGATCCAGCACAATGTTTTTGTGCTGCAACTGCTTGATCTGTGGCGGACAGTCACACCGTTTTAGCCGAAGCAAAAAACGCCGGAAGCCGCACCCTGTCCTCAAGGATAGCCCTGGATCGGTGACCAAACCGAGAAAACATAACTCTTGCTTATACCCCAACTTGCCCCAAATGTGTAGAAAAAATCAAAAAAGTATATAAATATTAAAATTATTTAACACCCATTTTCCATTCACTGAAGTAGATACCTCGATGTTTCCCATGATTGCCCCTGAACAGATTGACCGAATTGTCTGGAATCAACATCACGACCCCTTTGAGATACTGGGTCCACACCGATTAGAACAGGATGGAAAGACCGCCTGGGCAGTACGGGTGTATTTCCCCAATGCTGACGCCGTGTGGGTTGTGCTACCAGAACAACGCCAAGACTATCCGATGCAATCAGTGCATCATCCCCACTTTTTTGAATGTCAGATCGATATCGAAGAACTGGCAAACTACCAGTTACGCCTCAAAGAAGGCGAACATGAGCGGGTGATCTACGATCCTTATGCCTTCCGTTCGCCGAGCTTAACCGACTTTGATCGGCATCTATTTGCCGAAGGGAATCATCATCGCATCTACGAAAAACTAGGAGCCCATCCCACGGAAATAGATGGAGTTCAGGGTGTCTACTTTGCCGTTTGGGCTCCGAATGCTCGCAACGCTTCGGTTTTAGGCGATTTTAACCACTGGGATGGGCGCAAGCACCAAATGCGGAAGGGTGACACGGGAATTTGGGAACTGTTTATTCCAGAAGTGGCAGTTGGCGACCATTACAAGTATGAAATCAAAAACTATGATGGGCATATTTACGAAAAATCTGACCCCTATGGTTTCCACCAAGAAATCCGCCCCAAAACCGCCTCGATTGTTGCCGATCTTGATACCTATACCTGGAATGATCAAAACTGGATGGAGCAGCGCCGCCATACCGATACGCTGACTCAGCCAATTTCTATCTATGAAATGCATTTAGGCTCGTGGCTGCATGGTTCTTCAGCTGAACCCCCCATTGGCGCGGATGGCAAGCCTGAACCCGTGGTTATGGTGTCTGATCTCAAACCGGGAGCGCGATTTCTCACCTATCGGGAATTAGCAGATCGCTTAATTCCTTATGTAAAAGATTTGGGATTTACTCATATTGAGTTACTCCCCGTCGCCGAGCATCCGTTTGATGGTTCGTGGGGTTATCAGGTTACCGGATACTTTGCCTGCACCTCTCGCTATGGCACACCCGACGATTTCATGTATTTTGTGGATCAGTGTCACCAGAATGGAATTGGGGTGATTGTGGACTGGGTACCGGGTCATTTCCCCAAAGATGGTCACGGTTTAGCCTTCTTTGATGGGACTCACTTGTATGAACATGCTGACCCGCGTAAGGGTGAACATAAAGAGTGGGGAACCTTAGTTTTCAACTATAACCGTAACGAAGTCCGTAACTTCCTGGTGTCCAACGCCTTGTTCTGGTTTGACAAATACCACATTGATGGAATTCGCGTGGATGCTGTCGCCTCGATGCTTTACCTGGACTATTGTCGTGAACCGGGAGAATGGGTGACGAACCAGTATGGGGGGAGGGAGAACATTGAAGCTGCTGATTTCCTGCGACAGGCGAATCATGTAATCTTTAGCTATTTTCCTGGTATCCTCTCCATTGCCGAAGAGTCAACGGATTGGCCCATGGTGTCTTGGCCCACCTACGTTGGCGGATTAGGCTTTAATTTGAAGTGGAACATGGGGTGGATGCACGACATGCTGGATTATTTCCACATGGACCCTTGGTTCCGTCAGTTCCACCAGAATAATATCACCTTCAGTATGTGGTATCACCATGCTGAAAACTATATGCTGGCGTTGTCTCACGATGAGATTGTTCATGGGAAGAGTAATATGCTGGGCAAAATGCCTGGGGATGAGTGGCAAAAGTTTGCCAATGTCCGTTGCTTATTTGCCTATATGTTCACTCATCCCGGCAAAAAAACCCTGTTTATGAGCATGGAGTTTGGTCAGTGGAGTGAGTGGAATGTCTGGGGCGATTTAGAATGGCATTTACTGCAATACGAACCCCATCAGCAGTTGAAGCTGTTTCTGAGTGACCTGAATCAGGTTTATCGACGAGAATCTCCCCTCTATACCCAAGATTATGCTGAAGCTGGGTTTGAATGGATTGATTGTAGTGACAACCGCCATAGCGTGGTGGCATTTATCCGCCGTGCTAAGGATTCTGAAGAGTTTGTGGTCACGGTTTGCAATTTCACACCCCAGCCTCACAGCCACTATCGAGTCGGGGTTCCAGAAATGGGCTTCTACACGGAGCTGTTTAACAGTGATGCTCGCGAGTATGGTGGGAGTAATATGGGGAATTTAGGCGGTAAGTGGACGGATGAATGGTGGTTCCACAATCAACCCTATTCTCTGGACTTGTGCTTACCTCCCCTGGGTGTGTTAATTCTCAAGATCAATCGGGAGAAAACAGCCGCCGCCCTGGGATCAGATCAGTCTTAAATCTGTTACGTTAGAAGTCTCCCGTCATGCTGATGACGGGAGATGGGTTGCACCATAACCAGGTTGCCCAAGGTGATCTAACCGAATAGAGAAAATCATTGGTTACAATGGTCGATGTTAGTGGTCGTTGAGATGCTGATAGCTATAGAAAGCGTAGGTATCAAATAAGGCTGCCACAAAGCTACAGGTCATGCTAATCACAATCAGCCCTTCTACAGAACAGCCGTTCCCAAAAATCGCCAGAAACTGTAACAAATCGTTTGCGCCTGTTTGACCAAGGGTTTCCAAGCCAGGAACCCAGCTTATGGTGCATAGAAAGGTGAAAAATCCCAAGAAGAGGACAACGGGAGCAATAAAGCTGAGTAGGGCGGTTAAGGCAAGGGAACGAATCAATGTAGGTAGAGTAGTCATAAAATAAGTAGCTCGTTATGGCAAGTGAGTGAACAGAATTTTTGCGTCGCCGTTAATTGGCGCTCTGTATATCAGAATAGGCGCGATCGCCGCCAATAACCAAAATTGTCAAAAATCTTAAATCTTCATTAAGAATCTTGGTAAAACTCCGTAAATGTTACCAGGCAGACAACGAAAACTCATGGTATATCACCCTTTCGGGCGATGTCAATCTACTTCGATGTTGAGTACATCGGCGGGTATCTGGTTAATCAGATAACCACGGGATGGTTTTTGTTGGTCAAGGGATTGACAAGGGGGAGGAGAGGGGGTGGAAAACCAGACGTGATCAAATTCGTTCCAGAGACGTTGCAACTGTAAATTAATCGCACTGTCGGCTAAAATCCCCATGACGACCTGATTGATACCCAGTAAGTCTGGTAAATCACCCCTAACATAAATTTTGCCACTCATTACCGCCGCATCCAATGTCACAAAACCCGTAATGATATCTCTCAAAGTTTCAGCATCGCTGCAAAAGTGAACGGGTTGTGGTTCTGTCAAGGATTCGATGCGAACCTGCAACGGTTCATCTTCCTGCGCCCACAGTTGCAACTGAGTTCCATCTAGCTCAATCACAGCCGTTTTGCCAGAAACAGTCTGAACCAACCTGCGCCATGTCGAATTTCCTTGGCTACGCAGGATTTCTACAAGGCGATATAACCATTGTGCTAACTGTTCATTATTTGTCATTTGTCTTATGTATTATGTCTTATGTCAAGTCGGGGCGGGTTTAGTTACATCTGGGTGTAACCGAAAAGATAGTCGTGAAACCCGCCCCTACACAACTTCCCCATCTCCCCTATCTCCTGATAACTGATAACTGATAACTGATAACTTCCATTACGAATAAGTTGGCATCGGCGGTAAATCCGGTGCTTCCTCAAGGTTGCTCATGTTATCCGTATCAACCTCTCCTGTTGTCAAGAAGCGGAAGGTTTCCTGATACAAACTCTTCCAGAAACGATTCGTCATTCCCTGACTCACTTCCATCGGGTCTACCATAGGATGAGGTACAAGGTCACTCGCTGGATAGAGATAGTAGCAGTGTCCCTTGCCTTTCGCCCCTATTTGGTCAAAGAATCTCTGGTTGGTTTTCAAATCAGCCGCGTCTTCATTCTCCGTTAATACCAAAAATGTCGGAATTTCCTCTAAGCTTTCTCGGTTTTTATCACTCCGAACAAAGGCACCAAAACGGTTGGCAGCGGTTAAACAGCCTACCGGAAAACTAACATTTTGTTCCCAAGAGAATTCTCTCAAGTCTAAGGGACCTGTGAGGTTAATGTAACGCTCATTAACTTCATTAGATACTTCCAAAAGCGGAGCATACGCTACCACCTTTTTAATCCGGTCTGGTCGAGACGCCGCCAGCCCTAGGGCAACGGCACCACCGACAGAGAGTCCTACCGTATAAACCGGTCCTGGCATTGCCTCTAATTCTGCCAGACGTTCCTGTGCATCTGTCAAATACTTCATATCAGACGACGTGAAATAGCGATCAAAATCTGGGTCATTGGGTCGCTCAATTGCCAATGCCATATCTAATAGCTGGGGTGCCATTTTGATAATCCGACCAATCAGCGCCATCTTCTGAAACGTGGTCAATCGTTGAAATTGCCCTTGCGATTTATTATCACGATTGGACAAGAAAAGGTCTAAAACAGCATCTTTTCGGACTTCATCACGAAGAGGATCACGAAATTCTGGCTTGAGGTCAACTTGGGGCCAATAACTATCGGGTGGAATAAACGCATGACCCGCCAAAGGAATTTGATAAATATTAAACCCGTTGCGGAAGAGGTAGTCACCCACCAGAAACATTTGCATCGGTTTAGCTGAAAAGCCGTGAAAGATCATCACTGTTCCACGAATTGATTCTCCCGGTTCATGCATCTGATAAAAGGGAGCAACTCCTGCACGTTTGTATGGATGAGATATCCAATAAATGTAGTAGTTTTCAATTGATTTTTTGGTTTGAGCAATTTGATCGGCTGTTGGAGTAATCATGGTGTTTCAGTTTAGAATGTTGATCGTGGACTTCGCTGACAGAAAAATCTAGGTTTTACCTTTGGCTTGGCTCAAGAAAACCGGGTTTTAATTGTGTCAGGGCAGGTTTAACTGCTATCGTTTTTGCTTTCACCAAAATGTGACTAAAGCCACCCAGACTGATTTATGAATTGATCAGAAAATTCTTGGCTCCGGGTATCATAATTCTTTTTATATGGAGTTATGTTACCCATAATAAAGTTAGGGGAGTGTCTATTGCTCTCCGTGTTTATCTAATAAAGCCTTGAAATTTTCCAGATTTGTAGGTCGGTAGTCAAAAACTTTTTGCCACCGTTCTTTAACACTCTCATGTAGCTCATTAAAGTCTTCACTCACTTCGCGAACCTTGCGTCCTGCTTTGAACGTTAATCGACCGATAAAACTCTGCGGTTCATTGCTGAACATGATAGTTGGGTCAGGGTGAATACCATATTCGATGACAGTTGGATCAAGTTCCAATCCCAAACGTTGTTGTTGACGCAATTGCTCAATGGATTCAATCATCCACAGCAACGCTCCATCGGATAAACCAGCTTGTTCTTGAGAGCCACCGCCTACTGATCCATGAACACCGGGAAACCAAACTTGACGCAGGAATTGATCCACAGGCTGACCCTTATATTCGCTTCTGCGGCTTACCTGCATGGGGGTAACGTTGAAAACCTCACGCTGCTCATCAATAGCAACAGCATGTAGGGCATTCTTAATAATAGGACTCAATGAGGTATCGTGGAAGGCGTATTTCTGATTAATCTGTTGGTCGAAGGAGAAAATTGTCGATAAATTCGGGATTCCCAGGGAACCGACGGTGTCCCAGCAGCCGATAAGTGTAATCGGAACTTGTTTGGCATTATTTTCCTGGCGGAACTGCTCCATTTTATAGGCATCGGGTGCAAATTCACTCTGGCGAGAGCGATATTTCTCGTAAGCTTCAGGCGCTTTGCGGATCTTTTCTCGTGGTAATAGCCCTGAGTTAAAGATCATTCCCGCTAAACTACGAACGGTATAAGCGCCGCGACTGAACCCGAATAAATAAATTTCGTCACCTGGTTCATAGTTTAAACAAAGAAAGCGATAGCCGTCTCGTATATTTTGATCAATTCCTTTGCCAAACGCTCCACCCAAAATCTTAGCGATGGGATTTTCTGTGCCAATTCCTTCATCGTAAAAGATAAGCTGAGGAATGTTTTGATCGCTAGTCGATTTAATTGCTTGAGCAATCTTGACCACATTAGTTGGATAAGGACTCGTTAGCTTTTGCCAGGTTCCGTCACAACAAACAACTAGACGCTTCATAGCTAGTTTAGCTCCAAAAAAATGAATTGGTATAAATAGTAGATCCTTCCCTAGTTATAATTAAAATTTTAAGGATCTAAAATGAACCAGGTTAGCGCAACTGAAGCAATCAGTAACCCGACTAACACTAAATTTCCCAGTAATGAAGGGGGTTGACGAATATTTTGTCGTTTGACCAGTAAAGAGACTCCCCCCTGATTATCCGCAAGTAGGTCATCACTGATAAAAAAGCTGACCTCACTGCCAAATTTTAGGGTAAATGAGGTGTTTTTTGCTTTAGAGCGAGCGAGTTCTGGTGTTGCATATACACCTGTCGTGGGTACGCTAACGATAAATTCACTGGAGGTTATGTAGTATTCATTGAGCCATCCAGTAGTACAATTTTCGCCATTTTCTTCACATTCATAGACGAAACTCCAACGACTCCAGGCATCATACATACCACCTTGAGATTGATCAATAAACTGAACCTCATAAGTGCCAGGTTTCAAATATTTGATGACGGGATTATTATTGTTGTTAACTCGCGCATCAATATTAATAATTGTTGCATCACGAGAACGAGTCAAAACTGATTGCCCGGATTGAGATTGGCTGGTCATAGTTCACCCTTTATAAATTCTGCAAATACTTGCTCAAAAAGACCGTTCAGCTTAATGAACCACTAACACTCAAGTTTCTATAATGTCTGATGAGTTCCCCCTAAGCCAACATTCGTTTGTTTTTCTTAATAAAACAAGTTGAATCAGTTATGTAGTACAGACGCGCCATGGCGCGTCTGTACGCTTCAAAATACGTTTATCTGACATCATAGAGGACTAATGCTCCTTCTACCAGATGGATAGACGCTAAACTTTTTTCTATTTCCTCTTGCCTAGACAATAGCCAGTCCATAGCTAGATAGAGTTCATCTTCGTCTGTCCCAGACAATCCCAATCGTTCTCCTTTTCCTGGATAGCTTGGTTGCCTCTTGTAATCCTCTGGCTGTGGCTAACTTCGACTTAGGGGCAATAATCCGCGCCGCTATCATCGATAGCACTAATCGCCTCTGGCGGGTGTTTTCGCTGCTAATGATTGAGTCTAATCCTATTTTTTTTATCGTTAAGAGCACAGCAGCAACGTGACCGTGAGGACGAATTGGCTTAAACGCTTGCATAGTCGGGGTTTAGGCTTCTATCGTCAATCGGGATGGGGGGAACTTCAGTCTATGGCAGGCTTTGGGGACTTGCACCACTACTAGAATGAAACAGCCCTGATTGTGCCAGTTTTTGTTAGTCCCATCGGTGTTGTCGAGCTTCATTGACTATCCCTTGAGCCTCTTCGAGTGAAATATTGTAGCGCACGCTCAAAAGTTGGGGAATGCGATCGCAGTCGCGATTGGGATTCACTTTTGGTTGATGGGAGTAGGAAGGCAGTGCAACATTACATAAAAAAGGCTTATGTTGCGCCTGTAGTTGAAGCGGTTCAAGATTCTGAACTTGGCGTGAATTTACAAAAAATAGCAAGGCACCACTGAGGTTAGCATCGCTGAGGTTGGCATCGCTGAGTAAGGTACAGTTGAGGTCGGCATCGCTGAGATTAGCATATTTGAGGTTGGCACCACTGAGGTTGGCATATCTGAGGTTGACACCGCTGAGGTTGGCATATCTGAGGTTGGCACCGCTGAGGTTGGCACCACTGAGATTGGCATTGATAAGGTCAGCACCACTGAGGTTGGCACCACTGAGGTCGGCACCGCAGATCTCTGCACCACTGAGGTCGGCACCGCAGATCTCTGCACCACTGAGATTGGCATTGATGAGGTCAGCACCACTGAGGTCGGCACCACTGAGGTCGGCATCACTGAGATTGGCATTGATGAGGTCGGCACCGCAGAGCTGTGCACCGCTGAGGTCGGCTGTTTTTGTATTTCTGTTGGCCCTGCGAAAATTGAGCAACAGGAAGACTCCACCGGCAACCATCACAATCGCCCCCATACAGCTGATGAGGGTTTCACGGTGTGGGTGAGCAAGGGTAGCGCTCTCGTTGTGGGATAGGCGATCGCCATCCGGCTGAAGTCTACGATCAGAGAGAGACGCAGGAACCGACGCAAGGGCTTGACTGCCTAAGACAACTGAGGCAGCAATCATGGATAAGCCTAGTAATTTGAGTTTGAGCATTGCCGGAAATTGTTACACTTGTTTATTCAGTCTGCCCTCTCTACCAGTAAAGAATTTAGTGAGCGCTTTGCCTATTACAAAAATTTTTCTTTGCAGCTTAAAGCTTACCAAACCTTACCTGTAACCCAGAACGAGGATCTAAAGTGGGTATGGCATCCATTGTCAGGTTTTGCTTAGACAGCAATTCCCAACGATAATGACGTAGTAGGTGAATTGGCTTAAACGCTTACATAGTCTGGGTTTAGCCTTCTATCGTCAATCGGGATGGGGGGAACTTCAGATTAGTAGCGAGCAAGATGCAAAGCCTGCGGCATGGCTTCGCTAAACGCACGACAAGGATGAGAGCCATTCTTGATATTAAGGTTTAAAGACTGAACCGCTTATTCTTCCCTAACTCCCCTGAGCCAGGGGAGGAGGTAGAGTTTCACGTTTCGTTGGCAAATGCGATGTAAGCACTACCCGCATAAGGGCGTCCTTGAGCATCTGCATTATGCGCCCCGGTGATGACAACTCCATCACTTAGGGCAACGGTATACCCAAACCCGTCTTTGGGTTGCACCTCCGGAGAGTATAATTTCTGTTTGTGCTGCCATGTTCCCTGATTGAGTTGGAAAATGTAGGCGCTTCCAGCATCAGAAGTCCCCACGACAGCCACTTGTCCCTGAATCGCCACTGAACAGCCGAAGCCATAGCGACGCTGTAAATCAGCAGGTTGCAGCTTCTGTTTTTGTTGCCACAACCCGTTTTCCTGTTGGAAAATGTAGGCAGCGCCAGTATCGGGATACCGTTGGGCATCAACACCATAAGCACCGATAATCGCGAATTCACCACTGAGCGCGATCGCATTACCAAAATTATCCCCATATTGTAAGTCAGCGGGTTGCAGTTTCTGTTTTTGCTGCCATACCCCATTTTCTAACTGGAACACATAAGCACTCCCAGCAAATTGACCGCCATCTGCTTTGGCAAGACGCGCCCCGATGATCGCGGTTTCCCCACTTATCGCCACTGCACCGCCAAACCCATCCCCGCGCTGTAAGTCATCGGGTTGCAGTTTCTGTTTTTGTTGCCACACCCCATTCTCAAGCTGGAAAATATAGGCACTCCCAGCTTCGGGACGACTTTCGGCGTCTACGGTATAGGCACCGACGATCGCGAAATTGTCACTAATCGCCACCGCACTCCCGAAACAGTCATTCCCCTGTAAATCAGCGGGTTGGAGTTTCTGTTTTTCTACCCACACGCCATTTTCCGGTTGGAAAATATAGGCGCTCCCGGCATTGGGGCGATCGGGCGCATCGGTAAAATAGGCACCGACAATCGCCAGATTTCCCTGAATCGCCACTGCATTGCCAAAGACATCTTGATGCCCAAACCCCGAGGGTTGGAGTTTCTGTTTTTCTGTCCACACGCCGTTGTGGTGTTGGAAAATATAGGCACTACCC
This sequence comes from Coleofasciculus sp. D1-CHI-01, assembly GCF_040218875.1. NCBI lineage: Bacteria > Bacillati > Cyanobacteriota > Cyanophyceae > Coleofasciculales > Coleofasciculaceae > Coleofasciculus > Coleofasciculus sp. D1-CHI-01. Next base: position 63,109 of record NZ_JAVJQP010000032.1, on the reverse strand, counting down.
ACAGCCGGAGAGCCATTCACTTGAGCCAAACGCGCCCCTATAATGGCAGTCTCGCCACTCATGGCAATGGCACTGCCAAAGATCCCTTTTTCGGGTAAATCTGGGGGTTGTAGCTTCTGTTGAGGCTGCCAGGTTGGGCAGGGTATAACTAAAGGCATCCAGGCTTTGACCGATGTAAACCCAGAATTATTCAGATTTTCAATCACTGAATCCGGAGACGCGCCTTTATATCCGACAATTGACCAAGCGCCGCGAAATTCTAAGTGATCAATCAGACGGCTACCGATCGCGCGACAGGCATTTTTGGCAGCTTGGGAGAGATTGACAAAGGCATCATCTTTAAGTGCGATCGCGACAATCTTCCCATCGGGTATCGCTTCAATCGTTTGGGCAAAGCCATCCGCCACAGACGCATCCGCAAACAAGTCAAACGAACCCGCCAACAGGGGTTTGCCAGTAGCGGGTTCAAACACCACCACATTTAACCCGCGCTGATATCCTCCCTTAATTGGGATGACAGATCCATTCCGGCTAATATGCGTTAAAACACCGTACTCTCCAGCCGCCGATGTCGCCGAAATTGTCGCCGTGTTCGCGAAAATTGAGGGGAGCGTAAAGGAACGAGAACAGGTGACACCATGCTCATCCGATAACGCTTCAGTTGCTGTTCCCGGTGTCGCTCCCTTTTGACCAATCATCGCCCAAGAACTGCGAAACTGGAGATAATAAACCCAATACGCCCCCAACGCCGCACAAGCATTTTTCGCCCGCTCATCCAGATAGACAGTTCCCTCATCCTTCAGCGCGATCGCCACAATTCGACCAACAGGCAGACTCTCCATCCATTCGGTGAAGGCGATCGTACAACTGGGATCACCAAAGGTATCAAAGGTGGCGCTACCCAGCTTTTGACCCGTTACTTCATGGATAACCGCCACATTCAGTCCGCGATTGTACGGATCAAACCCGAATTCTTCGTCATTGACTGTAATCCGAGCCGAATTTCCCTGGTTATGAGCTGCCGACTGGACAGTGATATGGAGATGGGCTTCGTTATGGTTCATGCTTTCCTGTTTCCTTCACCCGCATCTGAAAAGTTGGTCATTCGTCATTTGTCATTTGTCATTCGTCATTTGTCAAGTCGGGGCGGGTTTATTTAGATCTGGGTGTAACCGAAAAGATAGTCGTGAAACCCGCCCCTACACAATTTGCCCCTGCTCCCCCTGCTCCCCCTGCTCCCCCTGCTCCCCCTGCTCCCCCTGCTCCCCCTGCTCCCCCTGCTTCCCCTGCTCCCCCTGCTCCCCCTGCTTCCACCTACAACTACGCCTTATGCTTAAGCGCCTCCAGCACGGTGGGGGGAACTTCTAAATAGGTGTACGAATTGTTACGATCCCTTGACACCAAGAACAGGGTATCGCTGTCGGTGGGAATATTAGTCGTCACTCGTACTGTTTCCGAGTCAGTTAGAGGTAGCCAGTCCCCAGTCGCCGTGAGATATCCCAACTCCGCCAGGTAATCCTGGTCCGCTGACGGAAATGTGAGCAGCACATAATTCTCTGAACCCTGACAATCATATTCCTGGACACAGTGGGAACGATAGCTGTCTGGATCTAAGCTGTCGGAGACATCATATAGACGCAACAGTAGCTTTTCTCCCCCTTGATGCTTTAAGGCTTGAATCTGATTCGGCACTAATTCCCAGTACGCATAGGCATTTTTGCCACTGTAAGGCACTAAGAATAGACGACTGTGAGAGGGATTCGGGGAATGAGACAGCCAGGTTCCTTCACCATGACCTATGCCTCCTGGGAGGACATTGCCCGTCCCGAAAATCGGCGTCACCCGCACAGTTTGCGATCGCGTCAATGGTAACCAGTAGCCTTCACGGGTCAAGTAACCCAGTTCCACTAAATAATCCCGGTTCTCTGCGGGTAAAGACAAGAGTAGATAGTTTTGCTCCCCCTGACATCCGAACTGTTGCAGCATCGGCGGCTGATCCCGCTCTGGGTTGGGACTATCGGTGATATCATACAGACGCAACATCAGCTTTTCTCCCCCTAAACGCTGGAGGGATTGGGCTTGAACCGGAGCAATATCCCAATAGGTGTAGGCATTCTTGCCGTCGTAGGGAACTAAAAAGAGGCGACTGTGAGCGGGGGCTGGCGGGTAATATCCTCCTCCATACCCAGATGGGGCAGGGGGTGCAGTCATCGCTGATGGTGTCGTGGCTGGGTAGGGCGATGGCGCAAGCCAAGCTTGTGTGTTTGGAGTGGCGGTGACAGCGGTACTGGTGGGAATTGTCGGAGAAACCCGCACCTTATTCGAGGTAGCCAAGAGCAGCCATTCTCCGCCTGGAGTGAGATACCCTAACTCCGCCATATAATCTCGATTCTCTGCGGGTAGTGTCAATAGGATATAGGGAGGTTGAGGCTCACAGCTAAACTGCTGGAGCAGATAGGGGGGCTGATGGGGTGAAATCAGGCTGTCGGTGACATCATAAAGCCGTACTACCAGATCTTTGCCTCCTTGACGCTGGAGATTCTGGATATGGGCTGGGGCTACGTCCCAATAGGCATAAGCGTTTTTGCCATCGTAGGGGACTAGGTGTAAACTGCTGTGGACTGGCGCTGGTGCTGGCGCTGGCGCTGGCGCTGGAACTGGGGCGGCGACTGGGGTTGGAGGAGGAACAGCCGCGCCCGCTGTGTTTATTGGTGTGCCATTCGTCGCTATTCCCTCACCGAAAGGACTACGTTTTGGACGTTCATCATCATCGTCGCGATTTTTCAGCAGCCAGACGAGGAAACCGCCCGCCAGAAACGAAAGGGCAAGCAGTAACGGTACCCACCAGGGGATCAGTCCGGGTGGCGTGGCTTGGGCATCGACATCGACCTGATCAACGTCCCCGGGTGCGGCAGCAGGTTCGGGAGAATCCGGTGAATCGGGTGCATTCGGTGCCTGGGCTAGCTGGGCGGCGGCGGCGGCGGGTTCTTCGATCGCGTCTTCCGGTTCTGTCGTTGTTTCGGCAACAGCCTCTTTAACTGCCTGCTGATTGGATGGATCTAAAGCATAGCCGATAAAGGCTTCTACTGCAGGCGTAGCAGGTTCCTTATAGACATAAGACAGGGATTGGGAAAAAGGATAGCGTTCATCATCGGGAAAGACTTTATGCATGGGGATGATTGTCACATCCTGGCGATCAAAAACTTGATCCGCGATCGCATACCCAATCCCGCCAGCGTTTTTTCCCAGTTCTTCAATCACGGCTTCGGTACTATCTCGCTCTACCTGGGTGGTATTGGCTCCGATTCTAAAGGGTGCCGCTTTAAACACATCGTAGCGTTGAAACGCCTGCCGGGTATCACTATAGTCCGGGCGATCGATCAGTTGAATCGGTCCGGGTACACCCCCTAGTTCTGACCAATCCGTAATTTCACCTCGGAACACCCGGGCAAATCGCTCAAAGGTAATATCTATATTCCCATAAGGACTATTGGGTCCGACGAGGATGGCAATCTTTTGCCGACTTAAATTAATTTGGGCTAACCCTTGCGCCTTTTCTAGATCCGTCAACGGGCGTCCGATCGCAGCTAGATCAATCTCTCCTTCAGCTAGGGCTACTAAGGCGGCTTTACTCCCAGCAGAATTGAGTTGGACATCGGTACCCGGATACTGTTTTTCAAAACGCTCCTTTAAGGATTCATTCACCTTTGCCATACTGCTAGAACCATCCAGCCGCACCGTTGTCCCACGGGGAATCGATTCCGGTACCTCGAACTCCTCCGGTGAAATCTGAGCCAATACCGGATTTAGCCCCAGGAAGGTAAGTCGGAACTGAGGCGTAACAGTTCCTACGGTGATAAATAGGATAACGGAAGCGATGAACGCCTCTTTTTTGCTAAACGTCTGCATCATTAATACCCTTGATTGTAAATGAAATTGATAGCTTTTTGAGTTAATTTGTTTAGTGATTAGTAAGGAAAAAACTGAATGATCGTGTTATTGATTTTTTAGGCTGATCCTATTGAATTAACGAGTTAAATTTATCCCCAAAACAGTCTAAATCCAGAGTTTAAAACTGACTACCTGGTCATGATTTAATTGTTCAATCACTAAATTTTCACCCCTATCTTTATATCCCACAATCGCCCAAGAACTGCGGAATTGCAGATGGCGAATCAAGCGACTACCAAGTGCTTCACAAGCTTGTTTTGCCCGTTCTGAAAGATTAACAGAGGCATCATCTTTGACCGCAATGGCAATTCTCTGATCCAGAGAACAATCTTCAATCAGTTGGGCAAAGGCTTCGGCATTATCCGGATTAGCAAACAAATCAAAGCAACGACTGAACGCTTGCGTTTTATTATCCCGGTCAAAGACAACAACATTCAATCCCCGTTGATATCCTCCTTCTATCCCTATCTCTTCGTTATTCCAGGTGATTTGGGCGAAATTGCCCTGATTTCCCCCTGCCGATATCACCCCTAAGCTGGGACGCTGGACAGCATCCGCAGAGACAGGAAGTAAACGAGAACAGATGACATCTGAATAGTCCGATAATTCTTCTTTCGCGATTCCCGGTTTGGCATCTTTTTGACCAATAAACGCCCAAGAGGTGCGAAATCTGAGACAGTAAACTTGCCGACTGCCCAGGGATTGACAGGCGCGTTTAGCCCGCTGACTCAGGTTAGCACTTGCATCATCTTTAACCGCGATCGCGACAATTCGCCCACTGGGTAACTGTTCGATCAGATCGGCAAATCGGTCTGAGTCTCCCGGTAAAAAGGTATCAAATGTGGTGCAAACTAAGGGGTGTCCTGTTGCTTCATCAATAACGGCAACATTCAGTCCGCGACTATAATGAACAAACCCAATTTCTTGGTCGTTGAGTGTGATCCGGGCTGAGTCACCCATGAATCCACCTGCTGATTGAACTGTTATCGTTACTGTTGGAGAAGTCATTTAAATTAATTATGGCTTGATGCAACCGTCAAAGGATGTTCGTAGTTGGCACTTTAGTGCCAGAAACGCCAGAAGCGCTAAAGCGCTTACTACAAACTAATGCACATATTCGCCATAGGCAAACCCCCTTGCTGGTATTGTTTCCCCTTGCAGTACGAGAGTCACGTCAACCGCACCCGTCACTTCTTCAATAAAGGTATATTGGCGACTCTGATTATCGGGTACAATTAATTCACTCGTGGAATCAAACGCCATGGTTAATAACAATTGATCCTGGTCATCTGCCGCTTGTACCTGTAACTGTCGGGGCATACTCACTGTGCGATCGCCAAAGAGTGACGCCATGATTCCAGGGAGACGTAACGGTAAACTGGGAGTGGCAGACCAATCCCAATCAATTTGTAACGTAGCCCCCAAAAACACCTTCCGCAAGCGAGTGCCGGAATAGATAAAAATATAGGGTAAACCACTCATGGAATGGTTTTTATTCGTGCGTTTGTCTAACACGAGGGTGAAGGATCTGCCCTTCTTATCAGTAACATAAGCGACAAACCATTCCCAACCAATATCCTCGCCCCAACGAAACCGACCAAAATTGCGATCGTGATAGCAGAACCAGTCGCGATCAATGGCAAAGGATCGCCCACAGACGGATAATTCTCCCGAAACCTTTAACCCTGGAATTAATCCCCACCCAATAAAACCGCTACCGAATGGCGCATCTTCAGTTACTAATAGAGGCATGGCTTCAGCTTGTCCTTGAACGTTGAGAGAAAGCTGCGCCCTTTCATCGTGAACTTGAACCGATGAGTTCATGCCATTAATTTCCAGATTGATCCCCTTCCCTTGCAGACGTAAGGGATGACGACATACCATGTCCGGTTGCCAGTCTAGGCTAAAGGTTGTGCCAAAGGTTGCCACTGACGGGGGAGATTCCAGTTCTGGGGTAATTTGGGCAGAGGGCAAATTGACAATAAAGCTAACTTGCATCTGCCCCTGTTCCGGTTTGCCGATGAGAGTCGCGTTGACGAGTAGGCGGATTCCCGTTTTCAGATCCAGCAAAATAAAGTGATACCAATCCTTCCAATCTAGGGGTAAGGCGGGATCTTCTAGGGGAATACGTAAAGCTTCGACACGGTTAAGGAGAACTTGTTCGTTGACATTCATCGTCCCAGCGAACCTCCTTCATTGAGAACATCATTGAACATGACAGGGGAGGTTGGGGTAGGCGTGAAAGGTGGTGGGGCTTGATCCGCGATCGCCTTTACATATCTCGCCATCTTTGGTGACACCTGAATCAGTCCCAACAGAATCCCCACAAACCAGCGCTGGGCATCCATTCCCAGTTCACAGACAAAGGTTTTTGTCGCCGCATTGGATACAGAAACTGGGTTGTCTATCCCTTTAATGTTTAAGGCATTGGCAACTAATGTCCATAACCATTGTTCGCCGACATGAAGTAATCCCCCTTGTCCCATCTGCACCCCTAGAGAGGAATGATACGCCGCCGCCGCCGATTGACTGATCACCAGCCATCGGGGGGCTTGGGCTGAAGCAAAGGCGAGGACGCCATTTTTAAAGAAACGGGTCCGGCTAAGTCGATTCAGTAATTGGCTACCGGATTCCGTGCGGCTATAGGTATCCCCTTGTTGTGCCAACAGAATCAGGAGTTCCACTACCAACCAACGCCCCGGAAGCGCATCCAGTCCGGGTAATCCGGTGGTTAAACTGTAGCTGGCTTGGGTGGCAACTGTATGATCAACAACAGGTATTGTTGATTCCTGAGTCGCGATCGCCCGAAAACAATTCGCCATTCTAGGTGACACTTGGGCAAGTCCTAAAAGTAGTCCCGCAAACCATTGTTCAGGGTTTTGTGTATTGAGTATTGACGCTTCGCTTCGCTGATAGGGAATCGGGTTTGTAGGGGCGGGTTTAGGGACTTTCTTGTCGCTATTGATAGTAACGTTTGAGCAAAACCCGCCCTTATTCAATTCTGAGTGAACTCCCCCATCTCCCAGTTCAATATCAGTTTGGGCTAAATCAAATAACCATTCCTCCCAAATAGAAAGCAGATGTCGTTGTCCAATTTGGGCGGCGAGGATAGTATTCGCCATGGATAGACTACTGGCTATCCAAGCCGGAACTTGGGCAGAGGAAAAGGCATAAACGCCATTTTTAAAGAACTGGGTGCGACTCAGTTGGCTGAGTAATTCATTCCCTTGGGGCGTTTGGGCATAATTGGTTCCATGTTGGCACAGCCGTGTTAGCAGTTCTGCGATCAACCAACGGGCAGGAATTTTATCCAAATCCATTAACCCTGACATCAGACCAAAGATTCCAGAGGTACTGGGTTCAGCGGTTCCTAAGTAGTTTTCCTTGCTGTCTCTCGGCGGCGGAAATGTCACCATTAAGGGATGGATTACGGGAGTGCGATCGCTGTTTTCTGTTGGTTCTAATAGTTCCAATTGGATGGGAATGGCGTCTTCTAGCCAACCGGGAAATCTTAACCAGGTTTTCATGCTTGTCCCACTCGGCAGATAGTCGGGAATGGGAATCGTTAACTGACAGGTAGACTCATACTCTGGAAACAAATAAACATAAGGCGGTTCTAATCGACTAACAATGGGCAAAATCTCGCTGTCATTGAGTAGCCAATCATCTAGTGTCGGACGTAAAAGTACGGTCTCATGAAGTTGATTCCGGATCAATAGCTGGACAACCAAGTCTGTACCGGAATGGATTTTTAATCTTACTTGGGGCAGGACAAGGGTTTTCTCTAAGCGCTGACTCATTTAACACCTAGTCGGACGGTGTGGGCGTTTTACTCAATCTATTTATTTTAATCTTTATTCACTCTTTTAATTCATTTTTTTTATTAAGTTAAATAACGTTGATGTAATCCATCTGTGTTGTTGTATTCTCCTGGCACAATTCATTGTTTTGCAAACCCTTGATATACCGTAGTGTGGGCATTGCCCACCAGCATACCAGTCAATACCATTCAGTTTAAGTTAGTTATATTCAAATCGGACTACCCTTTAGAAAGGCTTCGCATACATTAGTGTCGCCGCGATTTCAATCGTCGTGGCAAAAGGGGGCAATATAGAGACGCGCCATGGCGCATCTCTACATTAATCAAGAGTCAAAATAATTAATCTAGAACCATCCAATCAACGGTGATACACCCTTTGTTATCCCAATACCATCCCGGCTCATCATTCATTTTAAAGATTACCGTTTGTCCGGCTTTGAGGCTGAGAGTCTTAGCACTGCTGATTTCTTCAATAACTTTACCACTCGCTTGATCTACAGCAACCAAGGCGTAGGGTGTATTGTTCGGATACGTTACATGACTTAGCAGTTTAGCCCCGGGTTCTCCGGCGGCGGTAATCTCTACTCCGTCTTTCACCGACCAAGTACCAGACGGGGTGACTTTAATTTTTGCATCAGTATCCATTGGATTTTGGAACTCTACCCCTTGTTCAGAAATAGCATCGACTTGCAATTGACCGGAAGGAAGGACTTTTTTCTCAAAGGCTTTATAGGTGACATTATTTTGGGAGAAGTTATAGAATGCAATTCGCCCTTCACTAAAATCGCCGTCAATATCAATTTCTAGGCTGCCATTCACAGAGACTTGCAAATTGGTTTTGGTATAAACAAAGTCAAACGTGTTTTCTACATTTTTTTCCCATCCCTTGTTGCCTAGAGTTTTTCCCCGCGCCAGTTCAGTGACTTTACCCGTATGGCTCCAAAAATCAGATTCATCTTTAGGAATTCCATTGATTAAGGATACTGCTAATCCGGTTTTGGCTAGTCCCCACTTATGTTTCTGCTGACCTTTCCTCCAATCGACGAGTAGATATTTAGCGGAATTATTTGTGGTGTCTCCGGGTTGGAAACCTAGGGCAAACCCAATAAAATCATCATCCCCAGTGTTGCCGACGCTTATTTTCCCGGAGACTTTAGTATTAAAAACATTAAATGGACTGTAAAATAATGTGGGTTTACCATTCGAGCATTCATTTAAATCTACTCAAAACCATTTATTTTTTCAAAACTTAACATTTTGTAATCATTTTTTGATCATCCAGACAGCAAAAAGCCATAACGAATGACAAATAACGAATGACAAATTACGATCCCAACCTACTTACTTCGATAAATGACATAATTAATCAACTCCTTCATAAATCGACGGTCATGCACTGGAGAGCCCCATTGTTCTCCAGGGCGTAGTGGAGTTTCCGGGAACAAAAACTCCAAAGAATCAAAGATATCGGCTGCTTTTTGAGCAAGCGATCGCGCCACGTTCCAACCATGTTCAATGCTGCCGCATCGTTGCATTTGCTCCATAATGAAGGCAACATGATCAGGGTGTTTTTGGGTGCGAGGTAGAGCCAAAATTTCCCGCATTTTCTCCGCTTCCTGTTTACTGTTGGCTAAAACATGGTTCAACATCAACGTGCGTTTGCCTTCATAGATATCGCCACCAATTTCCTTGCCATAGGATTCCATTTCACCTTGGAGATTTAACAAATCATCTTGGATTTGAAAGGCGATCCCCAAAATCATGCCAAACCGGGTTAACCCTGCCAAAGGTTTAACTAAATCCTGTACATTTGAGGCAGGATGTCCAACAATTAGACCAATCCGACAAGGCGTAATAAAGGAATACCAGCAGGTCTTTTTCACACACATGGTAAAATAATCTTGGTCACTCAGATGGGAGGGATTCGTCGCCACCCAATCCAATTCCATTGCTTGACCTTCCACAGATTGCCGCGCCATGAACTCAATTTCATGTAAAATATTCAGCGCCTTAGATACCCCCAGCACTGATAAGTTTTCCAGCAGCAATCCCACCGCTAAAACATTCGTCGCATCTCCCACATTAATCGCACGGGGAATGCCAATCATTTGGTGTAATGTTCCCTTTCCCCGTCGAGACTCCGACTCATCTTCGATGTCATCGTGAATCAAAAACGCATTGTGATACAGTTCCAATGCAGCAGCAGCAGTTAATGCCGAATGTCCCATTCCTCCCACCGCCCGAGCGACACTAATACACATCGTCGGACGCAGCATTTTTCCGACGCGAAAAGGATAATCACTTAAAAGTTCATAGAGGGGAGTATAAGCACCAGAGACTTGGCGCTGGGTTTGGATAAATTCCTCAATTTTGACAAAAATGGCGTCTCGCGAACCCTGTAATGCCTCGTTGATAATACTTTGATTAAACTTAGAGGAATCTGCGACGAGACGTTGCTCCTTAGGTTCCTGTGCCGCCTGCAATTGGGCGAGATCCGATAAGGTTGTGGCAATCGCCTTACGAGTTCCTGAATCAATATCAGATACCGTTGACGATGAAGCTTGGGAGAGGGGGGGGTGAGGCAGTAAAACTTGGCGGGGTGTAGGTTTTAGCTTGAGGATTGGGAATTTTTTTGGGTCATACAATAACAAACTGAAGAAGGTAAAAAATACGAGAAATAAGAATAGTCCTAGCATTAACAATTTTCCTCTAGAGTTTCGGTTCAGAAATAGCCTTTATATTAAATCCGGGTTAACTACGTTGTGGTTGAAGATAACACTGTTGATAATTCGTCTTAGTCCATATTAATTAAAATAGCCCCGATGACCACGATAAAAATAATAGCCAGCAAAAGTCCGATAATGATTACTTGTTTCTTTTTCTCTGAGCCTGATTCGGAGGATTCTATTGATTCAGCCACAGGTTGAGCCACGGATGGAGTAACTGGGGTGGATTCAACCAAGGGAAACCAGGCGTTGACAGAAACTGAGCCAAAATTATTCAAATTTTCGATAACTGCACGCCCAGAAGCACGCCCAGAAGCACCCCTAGAAACATCTTTGATGCCGACAATCGCCCAAGATCCTCTAAATTGAAGACGGTCAATTTGAGTACTACCCATAGACTTACAGGCGGTTTTGGCGAGATCCGAGAGATTACAGCTCGTCATCTTTCGCCGCGATCGCAACCACCCGACCCTGTGGTATAGTCTCTATCCAGTCAGCAAAGGCATCCGCGTTAGCGGGATCAGCATAGACATCAAACGATCGACTCTGAATTAGAGAATAAAATTAACAGGCTTTATTTAGATCAAGCTAATGATAGGCTGAAAAATAATCATACCACTAATAGTTGTCAAGATTATCCAGGGATGTTATGAGATGGGGGAGCATGTAGAGACGTAGCATGCTACGTCTGGGAGCTGGGGGAGCTGGGGGAGCTGAGTAAGTTAATTCAAAACTATACCTTACCCTGTTCCCTGTTACACACCGAGCGTGTTACCGAGCGGAGTCGAGGTAAGCGTTCGACTGAGCGCTCACGCCGAAGTCCGAGGTGTTCCCTATTTCCTGACAAATGACAAATGACAAATGACAAATGACCAATGACAAATGACCAATGACAAATGACCAATGACCAATAAACGTATTGTTTTAACAGCCTATGGTTCCTTTGGCGATATTCATCCCTATATGGCGATCGCACTAGAGTTGCAAACACGGGGACATCGTGCTGTTATTGCCACAAGTGAGCTGTATCGGTACAAGATTGAAGCCGAGGGGATTGGATTTCATCCGGTTCGCTACGATAGTGCGATCGATATGCAGCAGGATGGGGAGTTTATCAGCGTGCTGTCGGAATCCCGTCGGGAAAGTGAATATACTATCTGTTATTTATTAATGCCGCATCTGAGGGCGACATACAAAGCGTTACTCGAAGCCGTACAGGATGCCGATCTGCTGTTGACGCACCACTTAAGCTTTGCCGGATCGTTAATTGCGGCAAAAACAGGGATTCCTTGGGTGTCAACGGTTCTCTCTCCGCTCCTATTTATGTCGGCTTACGACTCCCAAACCCTTTCCACTACAACCATCTCCCCTTATGAACAAGCCTTAGCCGTTGTCGCCAATGATGCCCGCCTGCGCCAATTTCGTTGGCAAGCCCGGTTGTGGAGTGCGCCGATACGTCAATTGCGTGGGGAATTGGGGTTACCACCCAGTTGTGATCCGGTGTTTGAAGGTCAACATTCGCCCGATTTGGTACTGGCGTTATTTTCTTCAAAGCTAGCCAAGCCGCAACCGGATTGGTGTCCCCAAACTCAGGTGACGGGGTTTCCTTTTTACGATCGCGCCCAACATGAGCAGTTGTCTCCAGAATTGGCAAGGTTTCTCGATGCTGGTTCTCCACCCATTGTATTTACCTTGGGTTCGCTGATGGTATGGACACCCGGAAACTTCTATTTAGAAGGTGCGATCGCAGCTCAACAGTTAGGATACCGTGCCATTTTACTGGTGGGCAAGGGAGTCCATAACCTACCGTTAAACCAGTTACCCGAAGGGGTGATTGTGGTTGACTATGCACCCCACTCCGAAATTTTCCCCCGTGCAGCGGTAATTGTACATCATGGGGGAGTTGGCACCACCGGACAAGCGTTGCGATCGGGGCGTCCCATGTTGGTGATACCCTATGCTCATGATCAGCCCGATAATGCCATGCGTTTGGTGCGTTTAGGGGTGGCGCGTACTCTCGCCCGACATGAATATAGTGCGAATACATTAACGGCGGAACTCAAGCAACTCTTATTTGAGCCAAGTTATGGGATCAAAGCCGCCGAGGTGGGAAAGCGGGTGCAGCAAGAAGATGGGGTCAAAGTGGCGAGTGACGCGATCGAAACCTATCTCAGATCTCAGGAAAATGGGCAATAAAAATCGTAATATGGCACACCTAAGTTAATAGATGAGAATTACTTAACCAGTTGTCGGCTCAACCCACTGCAAACCCCGTATATTGCCTAACTAAAGGTTCATGAAACGCCAAAACGATATCCTCTTTGGGAACTCCTAACTTCACTAATTCATTAGCAATACCAACTTCCGTACCATCATGCTGTATCCAAATCTTGTCATTTTTAATATCCAAATGTAACACACAACCATGCTGTCGTCGTCTGTTTTTCCAACCCACATACATCAACTGATAATGATTGCCAACTGGATCAAAAATTAGTTGTTGTTCAATTTCGATTTCGTCCTGAGTTGAACCGACACTGGCATAGTCAGTTATGACTTGTTGGACATAATTTTGATATTTTTTTAGTTTTTCCATGCGACAATAACCTCCTGCACCGGATCATAAACAATAAGTTTAAGCTGAAACCGCTGAATCACGGTACATTTCAACATCGCCAATCTTAATCCGAAAAGGGTCATCAGTAATCAGCCAACCCTCTTTTTGCAATCCGTTCCTAACAGCATCATGAAAAATATCTTTCGCCACATCCCCCCACAGTAAAATCTAATCGTTTTTACCTTTAATTATACAACAAATACCCACTATATCTGACTTAACTTACATCCTGTTGAGGACACGGCACTGCCGTGTCCCTACCCTTTCCCCGAAATAATTGATTGCGTAGGGACAGGATAATATCGTCCCCTTCTCAAGACAGAAATGCTAGGATTTAAACCGAGAATAAAAAAGCGCGATCGCGAGTTGTTCTATACAAAGCCGTGCTAAATTGAAAATCATTAATCCAAACAAGCGCCTAACGCACCATACAGGATAGGTTCAGAGTCCTGACTGCTTAAAGACGTTAGCAAATTAGGTTATAATAATTCATCGTTAAATTAAATAAATAAATTAATCAATCAACCCATGAAACTCACCGATATTATCCATCACGATATCGTAATTCACTTAGATACGCTGAAAACTGACCCAGAATTAGTCAAGCAAATCCAAACTCAACTGAATCGCTTAGGATTTTACCCCGCTGGTTCCTGGCTCGATGGTGCTTATGGCAACCAGACAGAAAAAGCAATGACTGAGTTTTGTCAATCGGTCTACCTGAATAATATGGAGAGTGGCAAGTTTGGCAAAGGTTGGGCGCAAAAACTACTGCCGGAAAACCCAAAACCCCTTCCCTCGCTCAAAGACAAAAATAAAGACACGATTTATCAAACCTTCTTAAAAGAGTCCGTAAAAGGAACTGTTGACAAACCCGTTCTATTTTATAAAGGAATTGACACCTCTCCCTATAAAACCCAAGTCAAAGAATATCCCGCCCATCTGAGGCAGAAACCGAATGGTAAAACCTTGGTTTCTGTTACTAAAGACACCGCCCATTTCCAATCCTTCCCCTCAGTAGGACAACTCCCCGATATTGATGACCAAGGCTTAAGCTTTTTGCATCCAGAGATTACTGAAGCCTGTCTCTGTGTAGGCAGTTTTGTTAACGGAGACTTCAAAACCAAGTGGCTAGGCAGAAATGCACTAAGTAAAACCGAGTTTTGGAGTAGTAGTAAAATTATCCCGATTCTCAATCTCGTCTCTCGCAGCAACACCAACGCCTTTCAAACCGATATTGATACCTGCCTGATTCGAGGCAGAGATTTAAGCGGACAATACCGAGAGTTCTCGTTTCATGATGTGCTTAGAGACATTCTCTCCTACGAGAATCGCATGGCTTCGTCCAACTCCCTAGCGGCAATGTTAAAGCAATTTTCCACACCCGCCGAGTTAGAGAATTGGCTGAAAAGTATGACTGGAAATCAAGACTTGATTTTCACAGGAAGATATGGCGAAGAACCCTTTATCCCAGAACCCGAATTATCAACGCAACCGCCTCAAGCATGGTGGCGTCCTCGAGAGGTTATTCTGAAAGGTGTCTCGGAACGACATCGCGGCGAAAATACGATTACAGCTTATGATTTAACTCGAATGATCTCGATATTGGGTTGGCATTATCACATCCCCCAAGCCTCACGCTTACCGGGTGCCCAATGGCATAGTTTAGAATCGGTGATTCGGGCGATGGGTGCAGATGCGGCACGTTTAACGGATGTGGCATTAGATATGTTAGATTTGCAGGATAAAATTAGTTCTCCGGTGATTATTTCTAAACTGGGGAATGGTGTAACTCAGATTCGGAATCGGGCGGAAGCGGTTTATGTGGCGTTGGTTCAGTTTATTCAACCGAGTACAATGGGTGTGCCAGAGTTGGTGACGTTTAGCATGGCATTAAAGGGGGCAAAGCGGTTAGAACCCAGGGATGCGAAGCGTGAGGTGGTGGAATTAGATGCTCGGATGGCAACAGAAGTGACGGAAATTATTCGTCGAGGGGCGTTAGGGGAATTGGGTTGAATTAAGGCTGGAGGGACGGCTAAAAACCAAGCCCAACAATAATTCGGTCAATTAATTTATGAACTTAATTCTGTTCTCCATAGTGATAAAATTAGTAGGGAATCAGCAGCGCTTTCAGCCGGGGGAGGATGTCAATGTCCCAACTGCTGCCTCAAGTCGCGAATAGCTGCGCTGGTATTGCGTTGATAGGCAATTTCTAAACATCGCGCCACTATCTGTGATAAATTCACATCTGGGAAATATTGACTTTGCGATGCGATGCCATACTCATCACCCTGAAGTTGGTAAATCAACAGGTGTTGATTCCGAAATAACCAGACTTCCGGGACTCGATAGGGGAGATAATCCTGCACATTGGAATAGCTGGTGATGTCAATTTCTAACACCAAATCCGGCGGTGGGTCGTTGCACCAATCAATTCGTTCCTTACCCGAAATGGCTTGCCAATGGTCAATGTAAAAGCAATAATCCGGCTCAATCCCACTTTCTTCTGGAAGTTGCATCGTTACTGGCGTAAACGAATCATACTCGCACCCTGTCGAATCAAGGAGCACCTTAATAATGTCCGCAATTAGACTGACATCTCTATCATGCTTGGGCAACGGCGACATAAGCAACACTTCTCCAGAACGATATTTGAGTCGAGGAATGGAATCATCTCCCCGCTGCTTACACAACGTTTGATACTCCTGCCAGGTAGCAGGCGACCTCACTACAGTTCCGGCTGAAAGATAAAGTTTTTCGGGCGAAATGACGGTAATCATATCTTCATCCCCATATCCTTTCCTTAACCAATCATTCTACTTCCGTCTCCCTCATTTTCATTCATTCCTGTTATAAACTCCAGATGAAATTCCAACGGGAAGTGGAAGCCTCAGTGCATGTCCCACCTGTGGCGACCCAGAAATCCTCCACTGTCGGGGCTTTGAGCCAGTCGTACTGGAATCTCGCCAGAAACACTTCACTCGCGACGGCGGTCATCGCGCCCTCAACCCCGCGCAACTTCTCAAGGGCAGCGAGTAGGCAACAGCTATAACGTTTACCTGAGTCCGATAAAGGATTAGAATTAGCGCATGATACTCATTAGCGATCGCAGATATGAGCGCAAGTGCAGACATCGTAGAATTAGCCGACACCTTAGTCTATACCAAGACTGGGCAGCATCTGAATGATCTGCAACGGTTCATTCTACGGGAATCATGCCAAGAGACGAAGAAAAATTATGACCAAATGGCTCAAGAGTTGGGGTATTCGGAAAGTTATATTAAGCAATCGGTTGCGCCTCAGTTATGGAAACTGCTGTCCCAAGGACTAGGAGAAAAAGTAACAAAGGCTACTGTTCGCTCTGCCCTAGAACGGCAACTGCTGGCTGAAAATGAACCTAAATTTAAAACTGTTATTAATCACACTCTATCATCGATAGAAACAGGTCGTTCTGATCGTTCAGATGACCTGGATTACTTACCCAACCCGCTTATTTCCCCATCGGATCAGATCATTTTGCCATCCGTTGACCTGGAATTACCTGATGGCTGTGTTCCCTTAAAATCTCCCTTTTATATCGAGCGAGTTCCCTACGAAGCCCAATGTTATCGGGAATTGCTTAAACCTGGCACGTTGATCCGAATTAAAGGACCGAGACAAATTGGCAAAACTTCGTTGGTTAATCGCTTACTCAGTCGGGGTATCGCCAATAATTATAAAACGGTCGTCTTGGATTTTCAGCAAGTCGAAGAAACCGTGATTAGCGACTTAAATAAGACGTTGCGCTGGTTATGTGCCAGCTTGACTCGCCAATTAAAATTAAAGTCGAGGCTGAATGACTATTGGGATGAAGATTTGGGCAGTAAGATGAGTTGCGCTCTCTATATTCGAGAATATATTTTAGCCGAAATTGATGATCCGATTGTCTTGGTTTTAGAAGAATTGAGCCTGATTTTTCAACAGGTGAACATTGCCCAAGAATTGCTCACTTTGTTGCGGTCTTGGCATGAGCAAGCTAAAGTTGACCCGATTTGGCAACGGTTACGCTTGATACTCATCCAATCAACTGAGGTCTATGTTCCTTTAGATATCAATCAGTCTCCGTTTAATGTCGGGCTAGGCGTTGATTTAGAACTTCTGAGTCAGGAACAGGTGCAAGACTTGAGTGGGCGTCATGGCTTGAGGTTAGAAGCCGATAAAATTACTCAGCTTATGCAACTTGTGGGGGGTCATCCTTATCTGGTACGGCTGACGTTATATCACTTAGCTAGACAGAATTTTACGTTTGAGGAGATCCTGCAAACAGCCGCAACGGAGACGGGAATTTATGCCAACCATCTGCATCGACATTTATGGACACTGCAACACAATCTTGAACTAGCGGCGGCGTTTAACCAAGTTCTCAGCACCACTGAACCGATTGAGGTGGAACAGGTACAAGGGTTTAAGCTACACAGTATGGGACTGGTCACTCTTCAGGGCAACCAGGTGAGGCTAAGTTGTGATTTGTATCGATCCTATTTTCGCGATCGCATGATCAAGTGTCAAGACTCAGCCAGCGAGTAACAGCAGAGGAGTTCCAGAGGTGTTCTGACAGGGTGCGTCTGGAGAGGAGAACCAAAAATGACGAACTTTTAGAGAAAGTTGTCACTTTTTATATATTGACAAAACTGACCGATAATGCATAAAAAGTAAAGCTAATCAAAAATTAGTCAATTTTTAGGAATTTTTCTGTATTTTTAGATGCCAATTAAACTGTTATTCTTGATTCAGTCAAGTTAAAGCCGTAGTAATTGCATCAAATCCTATATCGATATGGACAATAAACCTATAGAAACAAAAATTCAAGCGTTAGATGAGTGGATTAAAAACAATTCGGATTCAAGAGAGTCAAAAAGGGCTATAGTGGTTAAATTAACTCTTCAAGGATGGAATTATAACTCAATCTCCACATGCATCAATGTATCGAATGGGTTTATCAGTAAATGGAATAAGCGGTTTAACGAATCTGGATTAGAAGGTCTGAAATTATCTTACAAAGGCTCTAGTGGTTATTTGAGCAAACAGCAGAAACAAGATGTAATAAATTGGTTAAATCAAGACGAGAATCAGGGTTTAGAGAAGGTTAAACGTTATTTAAGAGAGAAATATGATATCAATTTTAAATCCAACTCAAGCTACTATAATTTAATCAAAGAAGCACAAAACTGTTTCCTTCAGTTCTCTGCGGAGTATTTCTAACGGTTGTAGGACTTACACATTGATAAAATAAATACAGCAGATTTCAGGTTGATGAGGTACAGTCTTCTAAGCAAGATCCCCTTAATGAATGTGAGCGCATTTTATCTCTAATCCGACTGCTGTTCTCTCACCCAAGTCCGAAACGCCCGTAATGTTGCGGTTTCTCCATCCGCTAAACTTTGCCGAATAAACCGAGGAATTGCGGCTAAAGATAGCCATGGAAACGTCGGACTTTTCTCCACAGATTGATAACTCGTTGATTCTGGAGATAAAACAAATACATCGAATTTACGTCCATCATAACGCCACAGTTCTGGTACACCAATCGCGGCATAAATTGGTAGTTTATCCATAGAACCACTGGTAATATCAATCTCTAAGACTAGATCGGGTGGCGGGTCATTCGCCAAATCAATCTCTTGTTTATGTCTAACCTTGGGTTCATTTTGGATGTAGTAACAGGAGTCAGGTTCTCCCCCTTTTTGTCGTTTTTCTCGCTTCAGAGTGAGAGAACCAAACCGTTTGAGGTTGAGATTTAATTCATCCGCGATCGCGCCAATTAAGCTTTCAATAAAGCGGTTATTATTTTCATGAGATCCTAAGGGCGTCATAATTTCTAATACTCCGTCATTGTAAGCCAAACGAGCGCAGCGGTTTTTCCCTAAGTCTGCAAGTAACCGCTCAAACGTTTGCCAACTGATATTTGACAGAATGACCCGATGTTCGGCTAGTTTGAACGTAGCTGTTGTCATCACCTATTCCTGACAAAATTATCCCTTTTGTAGGGGTGTAAAAATGAAAGTAATTATTGAGTAAAAATGGCTTTCCTCCTTGTATAGTATAGCTTCCCGCTTAATTCAGCAAGTCCCTAAGATGAGTCCCCCATTCCTCTACCTTCTCCATTGCCCTTGTTCTTTTCGATTCTTGGAGTATTATTAGAGTTGGGGATTTGCCAGAAGCAGGGGGCTAGGATTGATGGGCATCATCACGTTTCTCAAACAGGGGCGATCGCTGACCTTCCCGTTAGTCTGGCTAACCCTTTTCAATCCGGCGGTTCAGGCTCAGTTAATTCCCGATAATACCTTAGGCACAGAAGCCTCTATCGTTACTCCTCAAGAGGCGCGAGACTTAATTGAAGGTGGGGCAAAGCGTGGGAGTAACTTGTTCCATAGTTTTAGTGAGTTTAACGTTAGTTTCGACCAACAGGTTTACTTTGCCAATCCGGAGGGCATCGCGAATATCCTCACGCGAGTTACAGGTGATCACCGATCAAATATCTTCGGCACTTTAGGTGTTGATGGCAATGCCAACCTTTTTTTACTCAATCCCAATGGCATTCTTTTTGGTGTCGATGCCCAATTAGATGTAGGGGGTTCATTTGTGGCGAGTACCGCTGATGGGATTAAGTTGGGAAACGATGGTGTGTTTCGGGCGAAAAATCCCCAAGATAGTCAACTGTTGGCAATTCAACCAGGTGTTTTATTTTTAGACGCCCTGCGCCAACAGCAAGCCGAGATTCGGAATCAGGGGAATTTAAGTGTCGGTGCAGGGGAAACCTTGACGCTAGCTGGGGATAGGGTGATTAGTACAGGTTCATTGACGGCTCCTGGCGGTACGATTCAGGTATTCGGGGAGGAGGTTCAGTTATTAGAAACTGCCAAAATTGATGTGTCTGCGTCCACAGGTGGCGGTAGTGTAGCAATGGGTACCGGGGAACAAGTGACTATTGCTTCAGGGGTGCAAATTCACGCTGATTCCCTAAATCAGGGGGATGGCGGTAGCGTCATTATTCGGGCAAATGGAACCACACAATTTGAGGGAACCATTACCGCCCGTGGTGCGAGTGGTAATCCTCAATCTAATGGGGGTTTTGTAGACGTATCTGGCGGATCTTTAGACTTTACAGGAAGCGTGGATACAACCGCGCCCTTGGGAAACGTGGGAACTTTGTTACTTGACCCCAAAACTATTTGGATTCAAGATGATGGCATCGACTCCGCCGATGGACAAACCTTTGAAACGAATCCTACAGAAGTATCGATTATTAACGGTGATACTCTTGTTTCAGCTCTTGCTACTAACTCGGTGACGTTACAAGCAAATAATGATATTGCCGTTAACCAGAGTATGTTTAGTTTCTCAGATAATAGTCTGAATTTACAGGCGGGACGTTCAATTACTATTAATCAGCTAATTTCTCTGAATGGTGGAAACTTTACTGCCAAAATTAATGACGAAAATGCTATAGCGGCTCAACGGGATGCTGGAGTTGCCCAGTTTTTAATGAATCCTGGTTCTATTCTGGTTACGAATGGGGGAAGCATCGAGATTACCTCTGGAACCTTTGCCGATACCAGTCAAATTAACACCGCTAATGGTATCATCAGCAGCGCTGATGCTGTGAGTAATAGCGGTAGCAGTGGCGAGATTAACCTTTTTTCCCTGGGAAATGTCACCACCGGGATTCTGAATACTGGACGAGATCTGACTGGGACTGTGGTGGCGAACAATGGTGGTAATATTACCGTTAAGAGTGAAAATGGGGCGATCGCGACTACGGATTTTGTGACCAGCGATGGGATTAATCAAGCCGGTAATGTTGTACTGGAGGCTAACGGTGATTTGAGTGTTAATGAAAATGTCACCTCAACCTCTACTGAAGGTATAGGTGGAACTATTACCCTGAGTAGTGAAAATGGTGCGATCGCGACTTCTGCTTTTCTGATCAGCGATAGTCTAAATCAAGGCGGAGATATCTTTGTTGATGCGAGCGGGAATCTTGATATTAATGGGAATATCAGTTCTAGGGGAGAAGTCGGTGGAAACATTAGCCTCAATAGTGAAAATGGAGGGATCACCACGACGGCGTCTCTGGTGAGCGAGGGTATCAATCAAGCGGGAACGATTTCTCTTGATGCTGCTGGAGATCTAACCACGATGGCAAATATTATTGCCAATTCCGAGAATCAAGCTGGAGATATCTCACTCAATGCGATCGGGGATCTGAGTGTTAACCGGAATATTAACGCAATGGGAGAAATCGGTGGGAACATTACCCTCAACAGTGAAAATGGAGGGATCACCACTACAGCAGCTCTGGTTAGCAATAGTCTAAATCAAGGGGGAGATATCTCGGTTGAGGCTCATGAGAATCTGAATATTAACCAAAATATCGCTTCAAGGGGAGAAATCGGTGGGAACATTACCCTCAAAAGTGAAAATGGAGCAATTACCACTACGGCGTCTCTGAGCAGTGGGGGTATCAATCAAGCCGGAAGGATCTCTGTCAATGCTGCTGGAGATCTAACGACGATGGGAAATATTAATGCCAATTCCCAGAATCAAGCTGGAGATATCTCACTCAATGCCACAGGGGATCTTACCATTGACCTTAACCGTAGCTTTGAGGAAACCATCGCATCGGATGGCAATTTTGCCGGACAAATCACGCTTAACAGTGGTGGACTGTTTTGGTTTAGAGGAAATACTATCACCAACAGTAGTACAAGTCCTGGCGTGTCCAAAGGAATTACGATTACCGCTCAATCTATCCTTGTTGAAGATGCGTCTATTTTTTCCTTTGCTTTCAATGAAGCTCAAGGAGGAATGGTACAGATTAATGCTGCTGATGACATAGTGATTCGGAATAGTAATATTGGGACGGAGGCTGCTCCTGTTCCGGGTAGTGCTCAAATGAGTAGTGCTGACGCGGGGGATATCAACCTAAATACCCGTCGGTTAACCATTATCCAAGACCCTGAGACAACATTTCCATTCGGCGTGGGGGTTGGTTCTACTACCAATCTAAGCAATAGTGGTAATGCCGGAAATGTCACGATTAACGCCACGGAGTCCATTGAAATTATTGGCAATCAACCGGGTCCGTTTACTATTAAGCCGAGTGAATTGGCTCAAGTTCCCTTACAAGGAGATACGGGAATCTCCACATCAGCGTCGGGTCGTGGGAACTCTGGCAATTTAATAATTAATACTGGGCGATTATCCATTCGCGACAGTGGCGGAATTACTACCTTTGTCAACCAGGGTGAAGGGGGAGATTTAACCGTCAATGCGACAGATATCTTTTTACAAGGAGAGGGAGGTATTGGTACAGGAACCTTGGGTAAAGATGCTGGGGATTTAACCCTGACGGCAGAGAACGTCACTCTAACAGATGGAGCTTTGATTAGCACATCTACGGGGCGTGATGGCGATGCTGGAGACTTAACCTTAGAGGTGCGTAACTTGAGCATTCGCAATGGTGCTGGCGTTCTGGGAAACGCTGGAGCAGACGGCAATGGGGGACAATTGACGATTAAAAATGCTGAGTTCATTGAAGTGATTGGTAGGTCGGTGGATGGCAGTTTTCCCAGTTCCATTGCCACGGATTTATTTTCACCGAATGAATCAGGAAATGCTGGCGATATAGATATTACGAGCAAAGACTTGCTTGTCCAACAAGGGGGTGAGATTACATCAGCAACCCAGGGTTTCGGAGAAGGGGGAAATATTCGACTGAATCTAGAGAATCTGCAACTGAATAACGGTCGAATTAATGCCTCGACATCGCGTTTTGGAAATGGTGGAAATATTCGGATTCGCGCTTCAGACTCCGTTGAAGTCACAGGAGCAGGATTTGAGGCGTTGCAAGAGCAATTTGTGCGTCCGGCGTTTACCGATACACTCACCCTAGATAATTTTAGTCAGGGAATTGTTACCGTTACGGATGGAGAAGGATCAGCCGGAAATGTCTTGATTGAAACCCCAACTTTTATCGCCCGTGATGGTGGACTAATGGCTACCACGACGCTGAGTCAAGGTAGGGGAGGAGATATTCAGATTGATGCCACAAATCGGATCGAGTTAGACAATTCGCTGTTAGGTGCAGGAACCTTTGATCAGGCGGAATCAGGCAATGTTACCCTCACTTCTCCTCAACTTGTCGCACGAGGAGGGGCGCAGGTTTTAACCACTACTTTCGATTCCGGGCAAGCGGGGGATTTATTCGTGAATGTGTCGGAGTCGATTGAACTATCTGACCCCAATAATCAAGGCACTCTCCTAGGTACGGGTTTATTTGCCTCCTCAACTCAAGCTGCATCTGGTGATGGGGGAGATATCAATATTAATAGTCCCACAAGTGAATTAAATATTCGCGATCGCGCGGCGGTATCAGTGAGTGCTACAGGGACAGGCAATGCTGGCGATATCAATATTGATGTCCGCTCTATTTTCTTAGATCAAGGGTCAATTACAGCAACGAGTTTATCAGGGGAAGGAGGGAATATCAACCTCAAGGTAGCTGAGACGTTTATCTTGCGAAATAATAGTCAACTGTCCACCCGTGCTGGAACGGAATCCAGTGGCGGTGGCAATGGGGGAGATCTGATAGTGGATGCTAATTTTATTGTGGGAGTGCTTTCAGAAAATAGTGACATTATCGCCAATGCTTTTGAAGGAAATGGCGGCAATATTACGATTACTACTCAAACTATTTTAGGGTTACAACTGAGCGAAAAATTAACCCCCAACAGTGATATTATTGCCAGTTCAAAATTAGGAATTGATGGTCGAATTGTGATTAATACGCCGAATATTGACCCCTCAAGAGGGTTAATTGAACTGCCCTCAACCTTCTCTGATCCGTCTGGGCAAATCATTTCCGGCTGTCCAGCAGATACAGGCGATCGCTTTGTGGTCACCGGACGCGGTGGAATTCCCCATTCTCCCAGTCAATACTTCTCTGGACGGGCAATTTGGGAAGATACGCGACGGTTATCGAGCCAAATTTCTCCATCCTCAACTCCTACTAATTCTCAGCGTACTCAACCTGATTCTCAACCTTTAATTGAAGCCCAAGGTTGGGTTGTTGACAAGGATGGCACAGTGATACTTACCGCTGAACCGTATCGGGGAAAACAAGTGCATATTGCCATGGATTTTCGCACTTGTGGAAGTCAATAATATCAGATGTTGGGTTAAAACCAGAGTGTTTCTAAAAAGATATAGCGCTACGCGCCAGGGAATAGGCAATAGGCAACACCTCGACTTCGCTCGGTGTTGAAAACTATGGCGAGAGAATCACCGAAAATGTACCCTTGCTCCCCCTGCTCCCCCTGCTCCCCCTGCTCCCCCTGCTTCCCCTGCTTCCTCTGCTCCCCCTGCTCCCCCTGCTCTCCCTGCTCCCCCTGCTTCCCCTGCTCCCCCTGCTCCCCCTGCTCCCCCTGCTCCCTCTGCTTCCCCTGCTCCCCCTGCT
Organism: Coleofasciculus sp. D1-CHI-01; assembly: GCF_040218875.1. Taxonomy (NCBI): domain Bacteria; kingdom Bacillati; phylum Cyanobacteriota; class Cyanophyceae; order Coleofasciculales; family Coleofasciculaceae; genus Coleofasciculus; species Coleofasciculus sp. D1-CHI-01. The sequence goes on along the minus strand of NZ_JAVJQP010000032.1, from coordinate 38,498 downwards.
CCCCCTGCTCCCCCTGCTCCCCCTTTCCCCCCACGTTTCGATAGGAATACCCAGTAGTGCGCCCGGAATACCCCACACCCAACCCCAGAATACAATCGACAATAGCGCCACAAAGGGTGAAAGCTTCATCGCATCCTGGAACATCTGCTGCAAACGGTCAAGGTATTGGGGTGCTTTAGGTTCCACAATTTCCGCACTCAGTAGCAGTGCGCCGATGGCTAAGCCGACAACGCCAGCCAGAACCAGCATGACAATGACCAAACTCAGCCAATGGGGGACATGACGGTTGAGCCAACGTTGCAGGGGATGGACTAACACCGCGATGAAAAAGGCAAACGTTAAGGGGATGGTAATCGCACTGGTTGCTTTAAGCGCCGCGATCGCGCTTGATAGTAGCGATGATCGTCAGCAGGATTTGAATCGTTTTTGCCGATACGCGCATAGATCAGGTCTTGATCGGTCTATCTATTGTCTGCGATCGATGCCTTCCCCTGTCATCTACCTCAAGACTTGGCTTGAAAATGCTTAGGCTGCATGTCTGTCAGGGGAATGATCAGCAATATCCCCTAACAGGGCAGGAATTCGTTACAATGTCTATTGAGACTCAAAGCGGTGACTACGTTTGTTTTCAGTATTCATAGGTTTTTCCCCTAAAGTATTGACAGGCTGTTCTCCGAAATCTTGGCTCTCGACACACTTTTTGATTGGGGAGAACATCAATCGATGTCAATTTATGTAGGCAATCTCGACTACTCCGTTACCTCTGAAGACCTTAGCGAAGTCTTTGCCGAGTACGGTACTGTCAAGCGAGTTCATCTGCCGACTGATCGCGAAACAGGTCGTCTGCGGGGGTTTGGCTTCGTGGAAATGGGGACGGAAGACGAAGAAGCCTCAGCAATTTCTGAGCTAAACGGCGCTGAATGGATGGGTCGTGAACTCAAGGTCAATCAAGCGCGACCTCGTGAAGATCGTCCAAAAAGCGGTGGTGGTCGCCGAAACAACCGCTTCTAGGTTTTGAGTTGACTGTGGCGCTTATGTGTGAATCTACAGAAGCGTTTTGTTGTATTGATGGAGACATCTAAAATGGCTAAACGCCGCAATTTGAAAAAAGAGAAAGCCTCTCGCAACCAAGCTTATGCTCGGCAGTTTCGCAAGAAGTCTTCTTCTTCTTCTTTCTCAAGAAACAAGCGCTATTTTGGTAATCGTGATACCAAAAACGAAAATGAAAATGAAGGTGAAGAAAAAGAGGCTGAGTAGTAATCACTCGCGACTCTTGTCTTGGGTGAAAGCAATCTCATAAAGCTCCGATAGTATCGATAAGGGACAGGTTAACTAACCTGTCCCTTATTTATTTGAAATGAGTTGGCTCAAATGAATAAACGCTGGACTTAGAAATTCATTTCAGCCGCTTGTACTTTCTCAATCTGCTTTTTCTTCAAGACAAGGAAGAGTTGAGAAAACATAATCGCAACAATGAAGACCATTAGCCACTTAATCCGAGCCGGGTCTTGTAAGACAATTTCGCCGTCTACTTGACCAAATCCACCGACATTAGGATCAGTGGTTAAAGCGTCACCTGCGGCGACTTCTTGCCCTTCGGAAACCACTAATTCGGGTCCTGCAGGAATGGTATTTACAACTGTGTCACCCTCAGAGGTTTGAATGGTAACGTCGTAGCCGCCTTCTTCTAACTTGGTAATTTGAGAAATTAAACCGGCTTTTGCGGAATTGTAGACCGTGTTGTTACTTTTATTCCCAGCCGGATAAACCTGACCACGACCTCGGTTAGCGCCAACGTGAACCGAGTATTTGCCAAAATGGACATCTTTTTCCGTTTTTGGATTCGGAGAAAGAACCGGGAACACAATTTCTTGATACTGTTCACCCGGTAGGGGACCAATAATCACTACATTGTCTTGGTCTGCGCTATAGGGCTGGAAGTAAAGTCCGCCAACTTCTTCCTGTAATTCTTCAGGAATGCGGTCTTCGGGAGCAATTTTAAAGCCCTCTGGTAACATGACCACAGCGCCGACATTGAGACCGCCTTGGGAACCGTCTCCTAAGACCTGTTGAGTGTCAAGGTCATAGGGGATTTTTACCACGGCTTCAAAGACGGTATCTGGTTTAACCGATTGGGGAAGTTCCACTTCCGTGGGTTTCGCTGCGAGGTGACAGTTAGCACAAACAATCCGTCCGGTGGCTTCACGGGGAGTTTCCGGGGCGGTTTGCTGCGCCCAGAACGGATAAGCCGCCGCCGACTGGGGAAGGGAAATATCACTAATGAAGAAAAATGCCGCTGTTGCCAAAGTCAGCAAGAGGGCTTGGGTAATAATCCGCTTACTGCTTTTGTACATCACCGATAAAGAAGGTGTTCTCATCGCTTAAGGAAAAAATTCACAATTCAAAAATGGGCTGTGTCATTTGCCCCTAACGAAGGACAAATGACGAAAACAATTAAGTCCACCAAGGATCGTTATCCGTGCGGAAATCGGTTTCCGTCCACTGGGAAAATGTCAGGTTATCGTCTTCGGTGACATCGGCGTGAACCAAGGCTAAAGACAATGGAGCCGGTCCGCGTACCACTTTGCCCTGACTATTGTACTGAGAACCATGACAAGGGCAGACGAATTTGTTCTCACTGGCATTCCAGGGAACCACACATCCCAGGTGAGTGCAGATCGCGTTGATCCCGTAGTCCGCGATCGCTTTGTCTTCGGTCACGACTACATAAGTGGGATCACCTTTGAGTCCTTGAGCCAAGGTGCGATCGCCTGGGTTATGGCTGCTTAAAAATTCGCTAACCTGGATATCATTGCCCAAAGCATCCTTAGCGGTGACACCACCGCCAGCACTACCACTTGATGGGGGAATAAAGTACTTGACGATTGGATAGAGGGCACCGACGAAAGTACCCGTAATCGTACCAAACGTCAAGAGGTTCATAAATTGACGACGCCCCATATCGGGGACATCTGGGGAGCCAGACACTTGAGCCATAACTGAACGCCTAAGGGTATATTTTTTTTAACAACTCTGGGATGATTCCCAGCATTTTCTTTACCCCGCTCCTTTTATGAAGAGGGATTCAACCGCGAGCAGGGTTGCCACAATCCTTATGTAAGTAAGGATTTACGGCTTAAGCTATGAGTATTATTACATTCTTTGTACCCTTCTCATAAAGTAAAGAAACTTTATCTTCGTAAAAAAATGTAAACAATCAGCCAGGTAAGGGATCTATGACAGCACAAGAGTTGCACCAAATCCTGCTCAGCAAGTGGGGACGCTCTTATGACATCCAGCTTCGGCGGACTCAGGGAAAAATTTTTGTTCAGGTGATGTGGAAGTACCTAGAGCAGAAGTCGTTTCCCCTGTCTGAAGCCGAGTATCTAGAGCGTCTGGACGCCATTGCCCATTATCTTAATGGTTGGGGTGCGGTTTCCCAAGTGCAAGAATACATCCAGCAAACTCGTGAGCGTCCCCGGTTGGGTAAAGCCGTGAGCATTCCAATTGAGATGGGGGAACGGGCGTCGGAATGGATGTTGGATGATTTTTAGGGGGTTGGATGATTTGTCGGGGTTTGGTGACCCAATCATTTGTCGGGGTTTGGTGACCAAACCCCTACGAGCGGATGGGATTATGAACCGTGACCAGTTTTGTCCCATCCGGAAACGTGGCTTCAACCTGGACTTCCTGCACCATCTCTGGTATGCCTTCCATGACATCATCCCGTGTCAGGAGAGTAGTTCCATCACTCATTAACTCCGCCACCGTGCGTCCCTCTCTCGCCCCTTCTAAAATAGCCGCCGAAATATACGCGACGGCTTCGGGATAATTCAGTTTGAGTCCGCGTGCTTTGCGTCGTTCCGCTAATAGGGCGGCGGTGAACACCAGTAATTTATCTTTTTCCTGGGGTGAGAGTTGCATAATGACTTATCTACCTTGATCTTGATCTTGGTGCTATAGCAAAAGGCATAACGCAGAAGGCTCCAGGGCATAAGCCAGGAAGCTTCCGGGCAGATGGCTACACTTGTTTATAGTATCTTCTTTTTCACCTATTTTTAACTGATAGGTATTTGAAGCCAAGCTGCACTAATCTTTTCCCTTCATTTCATTGATTTCAAACAAACTGATCATAACTCCAGCCAGAGGAATTGCCAGAAAAACTCCCAGAAGTCCGGCAACTCTCGCACCTACTAATAAAGCAAAGAACATGACAACTGGATTCATATCAAGTGAGCCTTGCATAATTCGAGGCATCAGTAAATTCTCTTCGACTTGTTGTAAAGTCACACAAATTGCTAAAACAGTGATACTTAGCAAGATTCCTTGAGGTAACACAATTAAGGCGACAATGGTAATCCCTAAGGTTGCGCCAATTGCCGGAATCAGATCAAACACTCCCGCGATCGCGGCTAAAACTAAGGCATAGGGAATTCTAAACAGTACAAAAATAACAAAGGCAGAAATGCCAAAAAAAGCTGATAGTAGAAGTCGTCCCCAAAAAAATCCTAAAAAGTTGCGTTGAATAGCAAGGCTTAGCTTATTTTGGAGGGGAGGGGGAAATCGTTGAAGAATGAAAGACCAAAGCCTTCCTCTATCTAGCAACATAAAAAATGCGACAACAGCAATCAATATGAGATTGGCGAACTGGGTTAATAATTCGGATAATATTGCTAAAATAATGGTAATTCCTGCAAGGATTTGATTGCGTAAAAATGCTCCAATGGCTTCGAGGTCAATTTGGAGATTCCATCTATCCAGAAACCTCTCAATTTTTTCTCCTATAAATACAACTTGATCAATAATCCCCGGTAATTCATTAATTAATTGTTGACCTTGAGATAAAAGTGCAAACCCTATTGTAACCGTAAAAATAAAAACTATAATAATGAGAATTAAAAATACCACAACAACGGCAACAGCATGTGGGACAAAATGCTGCAACCATCTCACTGGATAGGTGAGCAGAAAGGCTAATACTGCGGCTAATGCAAAAATAACTACAACGGCTTCAAAATAAACAATGACTTTGAAAAAAAATACTCCTAAAATAATTAAAAGTAAATATCGAATTAATTCACGGTTAGTTAAATTAATCATAAAACTTCAAAATATTATCTTCCCCACCTTCCCCACCTTCCTCACCTTCCCCATCTTCATTCAGTCAGATGCCGTGAAAAGTAAGTTTAAGACAGGGTATAGCTTTCAGCGTTTTGGCTAAACTAGCCAAACTCGTGGTTGGGAAACATTCCGTCCCAAATAAGTAAGGCGCAGACATTGCCAAACTTGGGTAAACCAGTTTCGCACTTCTGTGGTTGATGAACCGCGATAACGGCATAATAATCCTTGTGCCTGAGTTTGGGTAACTCCCGCTTCTCCTTGGCGCTGATCGGCTGTCCACAGGCTTCTGGCATTGTCTATTATCTCCGATGATACAGGTTGTCCCATCCAGATCAGGGTTCCGACAATTGGCTGTCCGGCTAATCCATGGGGACTATCGAGTACCGCTTCTCCTCCCGGTAACCACTGACGATCAATCCACAATGGGTGTCCTTGCTGCCAGATTTCGGTATGCGATCGCCAATCTCCTTGTAAGAACCGTTCCTTCCTAGCAGTACGCCCAAATCGGGTAATCTCCCAGGCTAACCAACTGGCACCCGGAGCTAATTCTACCGTCATCTGCTGCTGATAAATGGCACCATTAAATACAATTGTTTGCTGCGGTAACCATTCCAAACAAGCCCCCGCTTCAACGTGGATATGAATCTGTTGTTTGGCTCTTTGCCCATTGCTGCGATAGATTTTACTCGCCGCCGCCGTGGTAATCAAGGCTTGGGCATCTGCTTGTAGGTCGATGGTTTGAGACAAGCGATCGCCGCCGACAATACCCCCGGCTGTATGTAAAACTACCGTATGACAAACCCTTTGTCCTTCGGGGTAAAACGGGCGCTGCACCTTCAGAGGAGAAGTTATGCGATCGCGCACTAAGCGAGTTTTGCCCTGATCATTGGCATAAACTAACGCTAAACTGCCTTGCCATTCTGTTTTGGTATTAGACATTCAGATTGGGGATCAATGAATTGGTTTTCCACAATGAGGACAAAATTTTGAGGTTCGCTTACGTTTGAGCGGGTGTCTCACTTGAAGTTCTTCCGAGAATCCAGACGCCAATATACCAGCAGGTAAAGCAAATAGCCCAATTCCCAGCACCGCTAACATCGCGCCCACTAATTTCCCGATCAGCGTGACTGGATATACATCACCGTAGCCCACGGTGGTTAAGGTAATCACACCCCACCACATGGACATGGGGATATTCGGGAACGCTTCCGCCTGCGCTTCATGCTCGGCAAAATAAATTAGACTAGAGGCGCAAAATAGTAAAATGAACAAAACAAAAAAGGTTATAATTAATTCTTCTTTTTTTGAATGAATAACTCGCCCTAATGTTCTTAATGAAGCCGAATAACGGCTCAATTTTAAAATTCTAAAAAATCGGAATAATCGTAAAGACCTTAAAAATCGCAAATCGGGGAATAGGAGCGGCAGATAAAACGGCAAAATCGCTATTAAATCGATGAGCATTAAAGGGGTGAACATGAATCTTAACCGTCCCCTGATCGAATGCTTATAGTCCAGATTTACTGTACATATCCAAAGTCTTAAGATATATTCAACACTAAATACGGCAATTGAAAAATCCTCAAAAATAATAAAGTATCGTTTATACTGATACCCAATTGGATCAACTGTTTCCAAGGTAAAAGCCATCAAGTTTAGGGCAATTAATGTCCAAATAAATAGGTCAACTATTTGGCTAGCAGTATCTCTAATATCCGTCCGCTCTAAGATTTGATGAATTCGCAGCTTAAGTCTGTTTATCATGGCGTCTTTTGCTGAGAGATGATGGATAAAAGACTAATGATTCATTGAATATAGGAATTATGAATTATAAATTATGCAATTTCATGTCCTATTTCTTGTTCTTTAACCTAGCTGACCGGGATAAAATAGAGTACGACCAATAACATAAGACATAAGACAAAATTTTTCAAAGTTGATGGAATGGTTCCCAATCTAGAACATCTTCTAACAACGCTCGGTAACCCATCACATTAGGATGAAGTCCATCGGGAGACAGTTGCTTTGTCCACCAAGGTGTTCCTCGATTCATCCAGACATCAAAAATATCCAGTTGACACTCCCCGGTCTAAAGACGCGGGGATTCTTCCGTCACAGGGAGGCAGAGTTTTACATCTTCCAGGATGGAACCTTTACCCTCAGAAAGCTTAACTACCGTGTGTCCCACGGCTTTTAATCCTCTTAATTCTACGACTTGAGCGGCTGCTACATCCCGGTCGCATTCATACCCACAATACTGGCATTTGTGTACCCGTTGGGATAGTTTCTTCCTGCCTGTCTCTTTTAAGCATTTGGGACAGGTCTGACTCGTTCCTGCTGCTGGTACTTTCTGGAAGTACACCCCACGCTTGAAACAACATTGGGAAAGGATGTCTAGAAACTGACCCCAGCCTGCATCTAAACAGCTTTTGGAGAGCATCCCACGCGCTAATCCCTTCAGATTTAACTGTTCGGCAAATATCATGTCCGCCCAATCACAAAGGTTATGGGCTAGCTCCCAGTGGTAGTTTTTGCGGGTGTTTGCTATCCGTTCATGTAGTCGGCTTACTTTGGCTTGTGCCTTAGCGCGATTGTTTGACCCGAACCGTTTATTAGACACCTTCTTTTGCAGCGATTTCAGCTTGCTTTCTAGACGTTTAAACGGTCTGGGATTGGGAAACGTTTGCCCATTAGACACGGCGGCAAAGTGCATTAAGCCTACATCTATTCCTAATGATGTACCAGTCGGACTAATTTCAGGCGATGCCCTGAGCGAAGTCGAAGGGAGCTTGTCGAAGGGAACATCTACTTTCCATTGCAGGGTGAGTTGTACATACCAACCGGATGCCCGTTTCACAATTCGTGCCTGCTTGATGGCTGCATCTTCAGGTATCGGGCGGGATTTCTTGAATTTAACTAACCCGATTTTAGGTAATTTGACCTGATTCCCTTGAATGGGTTCTTTCCCCATTGACGGAAACACAAACGAGCGCATCCGTCCAGCTTTCCTGTACCGTGGGAAGCCTCTCCCATTCCTCCACATCCCCTCAAATGCTAGTTGTAACCGCTTGAGGGTTTTTTGTAGCACTTGTGAGTGTACCTGCTTGAGTGCAGGGATATTCTTTTTCGCTTGGGTGAGATTCTCACACTGACTGTTATACGTTGGTGCAGGTTGATTCGCTGGGATAATGTATTCACTTTTAATCGAGCAAGCGTTCACCGGACATTTACGACTATTAACCCAATGTTTACGCTCACAAAGGGCATAGTTATAGACCTTCCTGCATTGTTCTAACCATTCCTCAAAGGTGGCTATCTGTGCGTTAGTCGGTTTTAACTTAAACTCGTAAACTAAAGTAAACACTTGCTCGACCTCCTGCAATGTTTGCTGGTATTGTACTACATTATTGGTTGAATGTTGTCAGGATGAAATAGACTCGCGAATAAATTCGCTTGGCTAGACGCTTCGCGGCAATTGAGCGTTCGACTGAGCGCTCACGCCGAAGTCTTGTCGAAATTCGGTTTCATCCCCAGTTTTAGGGGATGTCCGGGATTTCGGTGAGAGGGATGAAGGCGAGGAGCAACGATGGTTTGCATAGACAGTTGTAGTTCGTCAGGTGTTTGTTAACAAATCGATACATTTGCAGGAATTGATACAATGTTACCTTATCGGAGGCTCACGTCATACTCGCTAGATTTTCTGTGTTAGCCAAGCCGGACGTTAGCCAAAGCCCAGTTAAGATGAATGGCACTGAAAAGCGTGTTAAGGGGATTGCCGAAACCCTTGATATCCCGTAGGGTGGGCTGTGCCACGCCAGCTTATGCGTCAGTACCATTCCAGTTAAGATAACGAGGATGGTTTCCTCAAGTGGGGAAATCATCCTTGAGAAACCTTTCTCCCCACAGACCATGATTCAAGCCTTACCTAAACCTGTAACATTCGATGAATTTATTGCTTGGTATCCAGAGAAGTCAGAACACCATATTGGCAACCCCAAACGACCGACATTTAGTGTTTATCAAGTCATTGACGGTGAATACCAGGTGACTCAGTTTAGGGGAGATGACCGCGTTGTTTCCCCCACATTCCCTGATCTGAATTTGACGGTTCAACAGGTTTTTCAGGCTGGGGAGTAATTTTTGATACAAAAAAAAATTGGATAGCGGTTTTTTATTTGCTTAGCTAGAGTAGCTAGAGCTATCTTAAATAATGTCCAACAAGTTAACTAACGGCAAAGTGACAGATCAAACAAATTCCCTGGTCAAAGAAAAAGTGAAAACTGACAAAGGCAAATCCAAGAAATTGAAGAAGAAAGTTTACAAACGGGAATTGCGTCGGCTACAGGTTGAGTTAGTCAAATTACAGGAATGGATTAAACAAAAGGGATTAAAAGTCGTCGTCGTTTTTGAAGGGCGGGATGCAGCCGGAAAAGGTGGCGTGATCAAGCGGATTACAGAATGCTTGAATCCCCGTGTGTGTAAAGTTGTGGCGCTGGGTACACCCACGGAGCGAGAGAAAACTCAATGGTATTTTCAACGCTATGTGCCATATCTGCCAGCCGCCGGGGAGATGATCCTGTTTGACCGCAGTTGGTACAATCGAGCGGGTGTGGAACGAGTGATGGGGTTTTGCACGGATGAGGAGTATCAGGAGTTTCTGCGATCATGTCCAGAATTTGAAGGCATGATTCAGCGATCGGGCATTATTCTGATCAAGTATTGGTTTTCCGTGAGTGACGACGAGCAAGAACGCCGTTTTCGTCAACGCATGGAAGATCCCACCAAGCGCTGGAAACTTAGTCCAATGGATTTAGAGTCTCGCGCTCGCTGGGTGGAGTATTCTAAAGCCAAGGATGAAATGTTTGCGGCGACGGATATTAAGCAATCACCTTGGTATGTGGTGGAAGCCGATGAGAAAAAACGCGCCCGTCTCAATTGCATTTCTCACCTGTTAAGTCTGATTCCTTATAAGGATTTAACACCAGACCCAATTGAGTTACCCCCCCGACAGTCGGAATTAGAGTATCACCGTCCGCCCATGTCTACTCAAACGTTTGTCCCAGAGATTTTCTAGGATTTCGGTGTAGCGTGTGGGGGTGCTGGGGGAGATGAGGGAGATGGGGAAGATGAGGGAGATGGGGACAGGGACAGTCTGGGTAGAAACGTACCATGGTGTATCTGTGTGTAGGGGCGGGTTTAGGGACTAATAGGGACTAATATTGATGGTTTTCCTTAGCTTGGCTGCAAAACCCGCCCTGACCATAAGACGAATGACCAATGACCAATGACGAATGACAAAATCGATTGACAAAATCGATTGACAGCGATCGCACCTGCTGCACATAATGGTGATTTGTGTAAACTTTAGCGCGTATAATAAACCCTTGGCTAACGTTGTTGTAATCGGTGCCCAATGGGGCGATGAAGGAAAAGGTAAAGTCACCGACTTACTAAGCAAGTCCGCAGATGTCGTCGTCCGTTACCAGGGGGGGGTCAATGCGGGACATACCGTTGTGGTTCAGGGTCAAACCTTTAAGCTGCACCTGATTCCCTCTGGGATTTTATATCCAGAAACAGAATGTATTATCGGCTCGGGGACAGTAATTGACCCCCAAGTTCTGATTGGTGAACTCGACCAACTCGAACAGTTAGGCATTTCTACCCAAAAGCTGCTAATTTCCGAAACTGCCCACGTCACCATGCCTTACCATAGGTTAATTGACCAGGCATCGGAAGAGCGACGGGGAAACCATAAAATTGGCACCACAGGTCGGGGAATTGGTCCGACTTACGCGGATAAATCAGAGCGCATCGGTATTCGGGTTGTCGATTTGATGGACTCGGATATCCTGCGAAAACAGCTTAATTGGACAATTAATTATAAAAATGCTGTTATAGAAAAACTCTATAATTTACCGCCCCTCGACCCGGCTACCGTGATCGAGCAGTATCTCGCTTATGCTGAACGATTACGTCCTCATGTTGTTGACTGTTCGCTCAAAATTTATGATGCGATTCAACAACGACACAATATCTTATTTGAAGGGGCGCAAGGGACGTTACTTGACCTAGACCATGGAACCTATCCCTACGTCACCTCCTCCAACCCAGTAGCAGGTGGTGCTTGTGTGGGTGCAGGGGTAGGACCGACGATGATTGATCGGGTTATTGGTGTCGCTAAAGCCTATACAACCCGTGTCGGTGAGGGACCATTTCCGACAGAACTCCATGGCGAACAGGGACAACTATTGTGCGATCGCGGCGCGGAATTTGGCACAACAACCGGACGTCGCCGTCGCTGCGGTTGGTTTGATGCAGTCATTGGGCGCTATGCGGTTCGCATCAATGGGATGGATTGTCTGGCAATCACCAAGCTTGATGTTCTTGATACCCTAGAAGAACTAAAGGTTTGTGTCGCCTACGAAATCAACGGTCAACGCTGTGAGGATTTCCCCAGCAATGCACGTCGGTTTGCTCAGTGTAAACCCCTCTATAAAACTCTACCCGGTTGGCAACAATCCACCGTTCACTGTCGGAAATTGGAAGATTTACCCAAGCAGGCGCTGGCTTATCTAAAATTCCTGGCAGAACTGATGGAAGTTCCGATCGCACTCGTGTCTTTAGGTGCTAGCCGTGACCAGACTATCATCGTAGAAGATCCCATCCATGGACCTAAACGAGCATTACTCGACGCTAATGGTATCCCGGTAACATCGAGATAAGTTGTCTTATGTCTTATGTCATACCATAAGACGAATGATTGACAAGAATCGCCAACACCAATCCTTGAACCAAAAGATTAGCTATGGAAGTTAAAGTTGAATGTCACAAGCGAGCCGAGGGAAGTAAGCCCAAATCCTTACGTAGAGAGGGTTTAATCCCAGCAACACTCTATGGTCATAAGGGGGCTGAATCCGTCGCACTCACGGTTGAAGCTAAAGCCGCAGAAACCTTACTCAAGCAGGCTGATATTAATCATACCGCTGTTCAGGTCAACATTCCTGACCTGTCTTGGAAGGGAAAAGCACTGCTGCGAGAAGTGCAAACTCATCCCTGGAAGCCAATCCTCTATCACCTGAGTTTTTTCTCAGTGGCAAGTCAGGATACTATCCAAATCTCCTTACCTGTAAATTTGGTGGGAACAGCGTTTGGCGTGAAGCAAGGCGGCATTTTAGAACATGTGATGACGGAACTTCAAGTTGAATGCGCTCCGGATAATATTCCAGAAGCCATTGAGGTTGATATCTCCAACTTGGATATCGGTGCCAGCGTGCATGTTAATGAAATTCTATTGCCAGCAGGCGCTACCGCGATGGATGATCCCCAACGAACCGTTGTTAATATCCTGGGTGCGCCCACTATGCCAGCTGAACCCTCTGAAGAATCTGAGGTGGATGAAGCAATGTCCTTGTTAGCGAACGGAGAAGAAGAAGAAGAAATTTAACGTTAGAGACATCGTTTTTTGAGCCAGGGAACACTAGATTATCCCTGGCTTTTTTATTATTCATCACTGGTTATAAGAGTTATTTTTGTGTAGATTAAACGATATGTCACAAAGCCCTATTTCGGATCTAATTCATCAAATGAAGCAACCGGAGTTTTATCCTCATCCGGTTCAAACACCGATTGATTTGATTCAGACTCATGTGTCTTACGTATTTCTAACCGGGGATTATGCCTATAAAGTCAAGAAAGCGGTGAACTTTAGCTTTTTAGATTTTTCCACATTGGAGAAACGAGAGCATTTCTGTTGGCAAGAGTTGCAGATGAATAAACCCCAAGCACCGGAGATTTATCTGGATGTCTTGCCGATTAGTCAAAAGGGCGATCGCTTGATTCTAGGGGATGACTCTCAGGCTGTAGAGTATGCCTTGAAAATGCGCCAATTCCCCCAGGATGCCTTGTTTAGCACGCGCTTCGAGCAAGGCAAATTGACGGCAACGGATATGGAGAACCTGGGACGAGTCGTGGCTCAATTCCATGCTCAAAGCCAAACCAATGACTATATCCGCAGTTTCGGTACACCTGCCAAAATTCGTGAGGCGTTTGACGAAAATTATCAGCAAACGGAAAACTATATTGGTAGGGCGCAAACCCAAGAGCAATTTCAAGAAACGAAACAATTTAGCGATCGCTTTTTTGCCCAACGAGAGGCATTATTAGAAAAGCGCCTGGAAAATAACCGGATTCGGGAATGTCACGGGGATTTACACCTGAGAAATATTTGCCTGTGGCAGGATAAGATTCAACTGTTTGATCGGATTGAATTTAATGAACCGTTCCGCTTTGTGGATGTAATGTATGATATCGCCTTTGTGGTGATGGATTTGGATGCACGGGGGGCTAAGGAGTTGGGGAATGTGTTTCTGAATATCTATTTGGAGCAAACTGGAGATTGGCAAGGGTTACAGGTATTGCCTTTGTACTTATGTCGTCAAGCTTATGTGCGGGCGAAAGTCACCTCCTTTTTATTGGATGATTCAGCGGTTCCGGAGGAGACGAAGCAAGACGCCGCAAACACAGCAGCCGATTATTATCGATTGGCTTGGGACTACACGAAAACGAATTCCGGACAAGTCGTGATTATGTCAGGCTTATCGGGTTCGGGGAAAAGTACAGTAGCGCGACAATTGGCGCATCAGTCGGGAGCGATTCACCTGCGTTCTGATGCAGTACGGAAACATTTAGCGGGTATTCCGTTGGATCAAAAAGGATCTGATCAACTTTATACTCCCAAGATGAACCAGAAAACTTACGATCGCCTGTCAGAATTGGGCATCATGCTAGCACAGCAAGGCTTTCCGGTGATTCTTGATGCTAAGTACGATCGACAGGCATTTCGAGGGGATGCGATCGCCAAAGCACAGGCACATCAGTTACCTTTACGAATTCTACACTGCAGTGCCCCCCTTGAAGTCCTACGCGATCGCCTCTCATCCCGCACTGGAGATGTATCTGACGCAACTACTGATTTACTCAGTCGCCAACAAGCCACGGCTGAACCCTTCACCGAGGCGGAACAATCCCTAGTCACGACAGTGGACACAACTCAAAATTGGCAATCTCAAATAGAAAAAATGACCCTGACTTAAGGTCAAAGAAGAGACAAGAACCACTCCAGACACAGCGATTCTTCTGTACCTAGAGTAGTTTCTATCTGTCCATAAGATCGGCAATCCCTGAAAATGCACCCGATTAAGCGTGACATTCACAACCAGAATGCCCACAGCCAACTCCGTTGGGATGACCGTTAGCGCAAGCGTCGCTACAGTAATATTTGCCGTCTTTTTGCACGGCTGAATCGGTACTCACCATGCACGCGCAGGAATCACAGGCACATTGCGTTTGAGTGGCAGTTGTCATTTTCTCTCCCCTATAGAGTTTGATTCAATATCTGAAGAAGTCTTCAGATATTGTTCTTAGCATAACATCTGAATGGTCATTCAGATATTAAATTTCCCTTAAGTTGGTTTTGAAACCTGATCCGACGCGATGCGATCGATACTGCCGCGACGAATTTCCCTCAAACCATATAAAATAAACAGGATTCAAGAATAGTCACGCAATCACCGACACTTATGCCTCGCCGCGACGATCTTCACAAAATCCTGATCTTGGGTTCTGGTCCCATTGTTATTGGACAAGCCTGTGAGTTTGATTACTCTGGCACTCAGGCTTGTAAAGCCCTCCAGCAAGAAGGTTATGAAGTGATATTGGTTAACTCCAATCCAGCCACAATCATGACCGACCCAGAAACCGCTGACCGTACCTACATTGAACCCCTGACTCCGGAAATTGTGGAGAAGGTGATTGCCAATGAACGACCAGACGCCCTATTACCGACGATGGGGGGTCAAACAGCCCTGAATATTGCCGTAACTCTGGCGAAAAACGGCGTTCTTGACAAATACGGCGTTGATCTCATTGGTGCTAAACTCGACGCCATCGAAATGGCAGAAGACCGCCAGCTTTTCAAAGAAGCGATGGGGCGCATTGGTATCGGAGTCTGTCCTTCAGGAATTGCCAGTAACTTAGATGAAGCCAAAGCTCTTGCCCAACGCATTGGCACTTACCCCCTGATTATTCGTCCAGCTTATACATTAGGCGGAACAGGGGGCGGTATCGCCTATAACCAGGAAGAATACGAAGAAATGGCACAAGCCGGGTTAGACGCCTCTCCCGTGTCTC
This sequence comes from Coleofasciculus sp. D1-CHI-01, assembly GCF_040218875.1. Lineage (NCBI taxonomy): Bacteria > Bacillati > Cyanobacteriota > Cyanophyceae > Coleofasciculales > Coleofasciculaceae > Coleofasciculus > Coleofasciculus sp. D1-CHI-01. Next base: position 23,189 of record NZ_JAVJQP010000032.1, on the reverse strand, counting down.
AAATCTTAGTCGAACAGTCGCTGCTGGGATGGAAAGAATATGAGTTAGAAGTAATGCGGGATCTCGCCGATAACGTGGTGATTATCTGCTCAATCGAAAACCTTGACCCCATGGGCGTCCACACCGGAGACTCGATTACCGTAGCCCCCGCCCAAACCCTCACCGATAAGGAATATCAGCGACTCCGAGATTACTCGATTCAAATTATCCGGGAGATTGGCGTGGAAACGGGTGGCTCAAATATTCAGTTTGCCATCAATCCAGTTTCCGGGGACGTGATTGTCATTGAAATGAACCCCCGTGTCTCCCGAAGTTCTGCCCTCGCCTCAAAAGCGACAGGGTTTCCCATTGCTAAATTTGCGGCAAAGTTAGCGGTGGGATATACCTTGGATGAAATTCCCAACGACATTACTCAGAAAACCCCCGCCTCCTTTGAACCCACGATCGATTATGTAGTCACCAAAATTCCCCGGTTTACCTTTGAGAAATTCCCCAACGCCCAACCCGTACTCACCACCCAGATGAAGTCGGTGGGGGAAGCCATGGCAATTGGACGCACGTTCCAAGAATCCTGCCAAAAAGCCCTGCGTTCTCTGGAAATCGGACGCTACGGGTGGGGATGCGATCGCGCGGAGAAACTGCCCTCCCTGGAACAAGTCCGGTCTGGTTTACGGACACCCAACCCCGACCGCATTTTTACCATACGTCACGCTTTACAATTAGGGATGACCGTCGAAGAAATTTATGAACTGACCAGTATTGATCCTTGGTTTCTAGATAAGTTTGCCGATTTACTCGAAACTGAAAAATTCATCAAGCGTACTCCCTTAAAAAGCTTGACAAAAGAGAATCTTTGGGATATTAAGCGTCAAGGCTATAGCGATCGCCAAATTGCCTTCGCCACCAAAACAACCGAGGATGAGGTGCGGACGTATCGCAAACAACTGGGGGTTGTCGCTGTTTACAAAGTCGTGGATACCTGCGCCGCCGAATTTGAGGCATTGACCCCCTATTACTATTCCACCTACGAAGAAGAAACTGAAGTCATCCCCTCCGATAAGCGCAAGGTGATGATTCTCGGTGGTGGACCCAACCGGATTGGACAGGGGATTGAGTTTGACTACTGCTGCTGTCATGCGGCTTATTCCCTTGCCAAAGAAGGGTTTGAGACGATTATGGTCAACTCCAACCCGGAAACCGTTTCCACGGACTACGACACCAGCGATCGCCTTTACTTTGAACCTCTGACCAAAGAAGATGTTCTCAATATCATTGAAACTGAGAAGCCAGAAGGGATTATTATTCAGTTTGGTGGTCAAACCCCACTAAAACTCGCAGTTCCCCTCCAGGAATTTTTAAACAATCCCGAAATTCCCACCTCCGTTCCCACCAAAATATGGGGTACCTCTCCCGACTCCATTGATATAGCCGAAGATCGGGAACGCTTTGAGAAAATCCTGCGCCAACTGGATATCAAACAGCCCCCCAATGGCATCGCCCGCAGTTATGAGGAGGCGTTAAACATCGCTAAGCGCATCGGCTACCCGGTGGTGGTGCGTCCCTCCTACGTCCTCGGTGGACGGGCAATGGAAATTGTCTATTCTGACCTAGAGTTGGAACGGTATATGACCTTTGCGGTACAAGTTGAACCGGAACACCCGATTCTGATTGATAAGTTCTTAGAAAACGCCATTGAAGTCGATGTGGATGCGATCGCGGATCATACGGGTCGGGTGGTGATTGGTGGGATTATGGAGCATATCGAACAAGCTGGGATTCACTCTGGCGACTCGGCTTGTTCGGTTCCGTTTATTTCCCTGAGTCCCACAGCAATGGAAACGATTCGCACCAGTACCCATCAATTAGCCACAAAGTTGAAAGTCATCGGCTTGATGAATATCCAGTTTGCGGTGCAAGGGGAAACCGTTTACATCCTGGAAGCTAACCCCAGGGCGTCGCGTACCGTTCCCTATGTCTCCAAAGCTACCGGTGTCCCGCTAGCGGCTTTGGCGTCCCGGATCATGGCAGGAGAAACCCTAGAAGACCTGGGTTTAACCCGCGAACCGATACTCCAGCACATTGCCGTAAAAGAAGCTGTCCTGCCCTTTGATAAATTCCCTGGCACCGATGTCATCCTGGGACCAGAAATGCGGTCTACTGGTGAAGTGATGGGGATTGATACGGACTTTGGTAAGGCATTTGCCAAGGCAGAATTAGCCGCTGGTCAGCGTTTACCCCTTTCGGGTACTGTTTTTGTCTCCACCAATAACCGGGATAAAGCCAATGTTGTCCCGGTGGTGCGAGACTTGATGGACTTGGGCTTTACTGTCATTGCCACGGAAGGGACACGCAAAGCCCTTAAGGATCAGGGCTTGGAGGTTGATTTAATCCTGAAACTGCATCAAGGGCGTCCCCATGTCTTGGATGCGATTAAAAATAAGCAGATTCAGTTGATTATTAATACCCCAACCGGAGAAGATGCCCAAGCCGATGGTCGGTTAATTCGGCGCACTGCACTGGCATACAAAATCCCACTTGTTACCACGATTGCTGGTGCAAAGGCAACAGCCGGGGCAATTCGTTCATTGAAGTCTGAGCCTTTAGATGTGAAAGCGTTGCAAGACTACATTTACGAGACTCAGTAAGCAGTGATCGGCATCAACAATGTCTGGTGACCAATGAACCGTTATCGGGCGTTGCAGATCACAAACTAACTGCCTAAAGTTCAATCCGGGTTTGACTGCCATTGCCTAAATGCCAGCAAATCTAATGGACTTTAGGCGAAAACAGGGATTGAGTTCAGGAAGAATGTATTTGTATATACTTAAAAAAAAAGAATCTCCTGATAAATTCTTAAACAAATACGAATTGACCTGAGTTAAAATTACACTGGAAGCAAAATCGACGTAAAATTGGGGTAAGTTGGGTTGTAGAGAATCAGTGATGGGTAAACTCGCGTTGTCTGAACCGACAGCATCGGTATCCTGTACTGCCATTTCCTGAAAATGTGACCTCGACAACAAACAGCAGGAGCAATCCTTAATCATAATCATTCCACCGTAGAATACAGTGTAAGTCATAAACTGCTGCCCCATCGGTCAAATCGCCCAACGTTAATTAATAGTTAAGCAGATTGTGAATTGCGATGGCTGTATCGGTTTCTCAGGCGGCAACATGTCCCAACAGCACTCAAATTCCGGTGTCTTTGAAATCTCCTCCCATAACACCTATTCCGGATACTCTGGTGATCACCTATCTCCAGATGACCGATCCAACCCAATTCCGTCCGGCGTATCTTAACTACCCCGACGGGATAAAAATGATGTGTATGGATACGCCTGATGTTGCCTTCTATCGTTTCCTGTACAGTACCGTAGGCAAACCCTGGCGTTGGCGCGATCGCTTATCCTACTCCGATGAAGAACTGCAAGAAATTCTAATTACACCTAAAACCAGTATTCATGTCCTCTATGTCAATGGTGCGCCCGCCGGATACATTGAGTTGGTCAAGCGTCGAGAGGGACCGTCGGGTCGGTTCTACTCGACGGAAATTGTCTATTTTGGGTTGCGCGAAAACTATCTCGGACGGGGGTTAGGCAAGCATTTACTCAGCCATGGCATTGCTTACGCTTGGAACAAAGGCACACAACGCCTCTGGATTCATACCAGCAATCTAGATAGCCCCTACGCCCTGGATAATTGCATTAAACGGGGTTTTAAAATCTATCGGATTGAGAAAGAACCCATGCCTGAACTTTATCGGGAACCCTAAAGGGGGATGGGGTGATGGGGTGAGCGGGGAGATAGGGTGTATGTCAACTTTGTAGGTTGGGTTGAGGAACGTAGGCGAAGCCTTCTCGAAAGAGTAACCCAACACCCTTGGTTTGCTTGAACATTTTGTGCAAACCTGACATGCTCCCCACCCTATGGTATATCAAGGTTTTGATGCTTCCAAAATGCTTATTCATTATACTGAGAAGGTTCACCAGTGGTGAGGATGAGATTTCGATGCGATCGCACACGTTCAGGATAGCGATGGGCATACAGGAGTCCTAACAATCCGCCTGTGCTGTGTCCGAGAAGATGCAGGGGGCGATCGCCCTCCTTGAGATAGTCATGGAGTAATACCAAGGCGGCGTCTAGAGACGTCGGGATCGCTAATCGAGATTTACAACTGAATGTGCAGGAATAATGTTCTGGCAAGAATGAGCGACACGGATCGGACAAAATTGGCATGGATTGACGACAATCTAAGCAGTACCAATACAGTCCAGTTCGACCGATATGTTGTAGTAACTTTCCCGAACAACGTGGTTTTCCCAGCTAATCACAGCCCCTAGCCAAGGGATGAATGGCTCAGTGTTCACTTGACAGCTCAGTAAAATTGAGGTTAACTAATCTGTGATTAAGAATTAATCGCAATAATCGGGGAGCGGTAGCCATAAAGCAATCCAAACACAACTTTCTGTATCCCCATGTCCGTTATCGCGGAGCCGTCAAGCCGGAGCATCTGGTGCTGAATGCCAATCTGCAAGAGTTTGCCCAGCGTGTCCCTAAACCCGCCCCTACATCTAATTTTTCTGCCCTAAATGCCTTGGCAAATAAATTACGCAAATTTATTTTTTTGTCCAAAGTCCAATGAATAAGTATTAGGGAGCGTTGTAGAGACGTGATGCCAGAAGCGTCTGGGAGCTGGGGGAACATTGTAGAGACGGATGAATCGCCAGATACATTTCACCGATTCATCATAACTGAGTGTTGAAAGTGGAAAAAAGACATGATTTTGAATGAGATTCAGGGGTTCGCGTTCAGGTTGTTCATTCTGAGGATGCCTAATAAATGAGTCATCTTGGATACATCCGTAAAACTGGGAAACAGATGCAGCTTCAACTCCTTTAGATATGCTAGTTTGATAGACAATGACAACCTCGATATCCGTATGTACATCTGCATCGGTATAGAGACGATAGTTAGCCGCAGAACGTTTCGCCTCTGGTAATAACCCCAATTTGTGATAATGCCTGACCATTCTCGGAGTTAAACCATTACCAACCGCTGCGGTGAGTTGTTTGATGGTTAAGTATTGATTTGCCATTTTGCTAGTTTAGCACTTGACCTTGACATTGATGTCAAGGTTTAGGATGAGGCAGTCGGGGACTCATCAATCATGACATGAAAACAATCATCGCAGAACATAGGGATACTTGGGCGGCGGTAGCCTGTGCTGTCTTAGTATGCCTGGGTTGGCTTTTTCTCCAACTTGGCTGGTTAGGATTAGCGTTATTAATCCTCCCAGCCGCTTATGTGATTGGAGGTTACGAGAGTGCGAAAGAAGGACTAACGACTCTGTTGGTCGAAAAGGAACTCGATGTTGATTTATTGATGATCATCGCCGCATTAGGAGCGGCATTTTTAGGCGTTTGGCAGCGAGACTATTTCCTAATTGTTGATGGCGCGGTATTAATTCTTATTTTTGCCATCAGTGGTGCATTAGAAGATTACGCCATGAAACGAACCAGCCGTGCGATTAGCAGCTTGATGGGATTGACACCCGATACAGCACGGGTTATCCTCCAAGGTCAAACCTGTCAGATTCCGATTCAAGACTTAAAAATTGATGACAAACTTTTAGTCAAGCCCGGAGAATTAATCCCAACCGATGCCTTGATTATTGAAGGTGCAAGCAGTCTCAATGAAGCCTCTATCACCGGAGAGTCACTCCCCAGAGAAAAAACAGTGGGAGATGAAGTTTTTGCTGGCACAATTAATGGGGCTGGGGCGTTAATCCTGCGAGTGCATCAACCCCCGGAAAGTAGCTTGATTCAACGGGTTATTCGTTTGGTCAAGCAAGCACAAACGGAAGCCCCGCCATCTCAACTATTCATTGAACGCTTAGAACGCGGTTATGCGAAAGTAATTATAGTTTGTGGTATACTGCTGGCGATTCTTCCCCCTTTTGTTTTCAATTGGGATTGGCAAAGAACGATTTATCAGGCTTTAGTTTTTTTAGTCGTTGCGTCTCCCTGTGCTTTAATGGCGGCAATTATGCCGACGCTGCTATCAGGAATGACGAATGGGGCACGACAGGGTATTTTATTTAAAAGTGGCGCTCAATTGGAGGTAATCGGCAAAATACGAGCGATTGCCTTTGACAAAACGGGAACCCTGACGACTGGAGAATTAAAAGTTATCCAAATTATCAGTCTTGACCGAAACGATGAAGATAAGGTTTTGTTAAAAGCGGCGGCTGTGGAAGCCTATTCCGAACACCCTATTGCCAAGGCAATTGTGCAAGCCGCTATGGATAAATCCTGGACGTTAGCATCGGCTACCAATGTATTGTCTCACACAGGTTTTGGTGTCAGCGGTGATGTTGACGGGGAAGCGATAAAAGTTGGTACAGCTAAATTTATTCAATCCGAGATTGCTCACTTCCCCAAAAATCTAGTAGCAGAAAGTGAACGCTTGAAACAAGACGGTAAAACCATCGTTTGGGTGGCGGCGGCGGGTAAACTCTTGGGAATTATCGCGGTTGCCGATACAGTGCGTCCGGCGGCTGCAACTGTGATAAAAGACTTGAAACAACTGGGCATTGAACAGGTTATTATGCTAAGTGGTGATAGCAAAACTACAGCGAGTTACATCGCCCAGCAGCTAGGAATTGATCATGTTTATGCCGAACTTTTGCCAGAAGATAAAGTTAAGGTGATCAAAAGGCTGAAAAAACACGATCAAACCGTAGCCATGGTTGGTGATGGTATCAATGACGCCCCAGCTTTGGCAACCGCGTCTGTGGGAATTGCCATGGGAACTGCTGGAAGTGATGTGGCTTTGGAAACCGCCGATGTTGTATTAATGGCAGATCGTTTAGAAAAGTTAACGGCTGCGATTCGTTTAGGTCGTCGTGTCACTCAGGTTGTTACCCAAAATATTGGGTTTGCGTTGTGTAGTATTGGTGTGTTATTAGTGGCTAATTTTACGATTGGCATTAGCCTTCCCCTCGGCGTTATTGGACATGAAGGTTCTACCATACTGGTGATTCTGAGTGGTTTACGCTTGCTTAGAAATTAGATGACGATGCGCGACAGAGGGGGGGGTTCACCAACATCAGGGAAGGGTGAGGAGTACCATTGTAGAGACGTTGCATGCAACGTCTGGAACATAAATGATCTGTCCTAACAGCTATAGCGGTTGCTATAACGACTGGACTTTGGACATAAATTCTGTATGCTGTGCTAAGAAATGTTAAGGAGTCTCAAATTCTGACTGTTCCCTGTTCCCTGTTGCCTGTTCAATAGTTAAGGTAGAAAGATAGTTTAGTCACGTTCGACCGGATCAGGGTCAGCCATTTGCTTGGCTCTCAGTCAACGAATGTATCCATTGCCGTTCAGTTACCGTAGTTAAGCACGAGAGTCAGTGTGAGAGCCTAGAGTTCAGCCTAGCTGTTCGTTCCCTGCCAGTTAGGGATGATTCTCCTTTTCGATTGTCAGGTGTACATTTACTAATCTGGGAAACATTTCCAACAATGTCTCCAAGCCAATACTACAGCATCACCCACCGACTATGCAGACTATCGAAAAGACAGAAACCAAACTCCTAGAGCTGAAAACCCGCCTGAGTGAGATTAATGATATCGAAGCCGCCGCGTCTCTGTTGTATTGGGATCAGGCAACCTATATGCCGCCCAAAGGCGCAGCCGCTCGCGGACGACAGTTAGCAACGTTGCAACAAATTTCTCATAGTAAATTTACTGATCCAGCCATGGGTGAGCTTCTAGAGAACTTACGCTCCCTAGAAGCCAGTTTGCCCTACGACTCGGATGAAGCCAGTTTGGTGCGAGTCACCCGTCGCAAATATGAACGGGCGGCGCGGGTTCCCGCCACGTTTATGGCAAAATTTTCTCGCCATCGCACTGATACGTATGGGGCGTGGGTTGCGGCGCGACCAGAAAATAATTTTGCTGCTGTTGAACCCTATCTGGAAAAAACCCTGGAGTTGAGCCGGGAATTGGCGAACTTTTTCCCCGGATATGACCATATTGCTGATCCGTTAATTGATTTTGCCGATTATGGGATGCAAGCTGGCTTTTTGCGATCGCTGTTTGCCCAGTTGCGAGACGAATTGGTGCCGATTGTGGAAGCGATTACCGCCCAACCGATGACGGATGATCGGTGTTTGCATCAGTATTATCCGGCTCAAGATCAGTTAACCTTCACCCTAAAAATCATTGAGCAGTTGGGGTATGACTTCCAACGGGGACGACAAGATCAAACCCATCACCCGTTTATGATTAACTTCTCTACAGAGGATGTGCGAATTACTACTCGCGTCTACGACAATGACTTAGGACAGGCGCTGTTTAGTAGTATTCATGAAATGGGTCATGGGTTGTATGAACAAGGGATTAGCCCAACCTTGGAAGAAACGCCCTTAGCGGGTGGGACTTCAGCAGGTATTCATGAAAGTCAATCCCGGTTATGGGAAAATATCGTCGGGCGCAGTCGCGGCTTTTGGCAATTCTTCTATCCCCAACTCCAAGCCGCGTTTCCCCATCAACTTAAGGATGTTCCCTTAGAGACATTCTACCGAGCCATCAACAAAGTCGTGCGATCGCTGATTCGCACGGATGCAGATGAGGTGACGTACAACCTCCATGTGATGATTCGCTTTGATTTGGAACTGGACTTGCTAGAAGGGAAATTAGCCGTCCGGGATTTACCGGAAGCCTGGAGAGAACGCTATCGGTCTGATTTAGGCATTGTCCCCGACACAGATACGAATGGAGTTCTGCAAGACGTTCACTGGTATACCAGTCAAATTGGCGGCATGTTCCAATGCTATACCCTGGGCAACTTGATGAGCAGCCAAATTTTTGAAGCCGCCTTAGCCGCTCATCCGGAAATCTTAGCTAACATTGAACAAGGACAATTCAGTACCTTGCATAATTGGTTAAGAGAAAACATATACCAACACGGTTGCAAGTACACGGCGGCTGAATTAATCAAGGGCGTCACTGGTGCAGATTTGCACATCGCTCCATTCATCCGTTATATCCGGCAAAAGTACGGGCAACTTTACGACTTGTAAGGATTGCCTGATTTCTCCTGTGTTGCTCAACCGCATAAAACACTCGTGCAGCAAGGTTTTAATTAACTGACCTGCTCAATTACCCCTGTTACCCCGCGCCCGAAAAAAAGTGGTGACTCTCCTGTTACCGCTTTGGAGTAGGGCGTTTTTCCGGGGTCATACCTCTCGACTTGTATCCTTTTTGAATTTCTGCTGGGAACGTTGTAATGCTCTATCTTATCCAGAACGTGCTCGATTGTGAAGAACGCAATGATTTACGCCAATTTGCCAGTCAATTAAAACAGTCAGGACCCCGGTATCTACTGCGAAACGATATTCTGTCTGACTTTAGTAAATACTGCGCTGACCAGGAAAAACCGGACTATTTTTATCATTCCTCGAATCTAGGGCGACTGATTTACTATACTCAGGAAATTATTCTCGACGAGGAAAGTCTCTACCTGATTATCCGCCCCAAGATTGCCGAACAAGAAGCGTTTCAAGTTCTAGAAGACTTAACCGTTGAGCCGATCACGATTCAAAAACTGCTCGATGTGCGCGATCGCTTCGTCAACCATTATCGTCCCAATGAAGGGGATGTCCTGGAACTGGATTTTAAGCCATTCTATGATTATAGTCCAATTATTCGGGACTCGAAAAACATTGGCAAGGGGGTTCAGTTCCTAAATCGCTTCCTGTCTAGTAAACTATTTCAAGATCCGCGCCAATGGCAGGAATCGCTATTTAATTTCCTCAGTCTTCATGAAGTACAGGGGACTCAACTGCTAATTAACGGACGGATTAAAAGTCAACAGCAGCTTTCTGATCAGGTGAAATTAGCCCTGGGCTTTGTTAGCGATCGCGCCGAGGATGAACCTTATGAAAGTTTTCGTTTCAAGCTGCAAGACATGGGGTTTGAAGCGGGTTGGGGGAATACCGCGAATCGAGTCCGAGAAACCCTAGAAATCCTCGATGAACTGATTGATTCTCCGGATCACCAGGGATTAGAAAAATTTCTGTCCCGCATCCCGATGATTTTTCGGATTGTCTTAGTTTCAATTCATGGCTGGTTTGGACAAGAAGGCGTTTTAGGGCGTCCTGATACCGGAGGTCAAGTGGTTTATGTGCTAGATCAAGCCCGGAGTTTAGAAAAGCAGCTACAAGAAGATATTAAACTGGCTGGGTTAGAGTTACTCAAGGTTAACCCAAAAGTTATTATCTTATCCCGGTTAATTCCTAACAATGATGGTACGCGCTGTAACGAACGTCTAGAAAAAGTTCATGGCACCGATAATGCTTGGATATTGCGCGTTCCCTTGCGAGAATTTAATCCAAACTATACCCAGAACTGGATTTCTCGGTTTGAGATTTGGCCCTATCTGGAAACCTATGCGATTGATGCGGAAAAAGAACTCCGGGCAGAATTTCAAGGGGTTCCTGATTTCATTGTTGGCAACTATTCAGATGGTAACTTGGTGGCATTTCTCCTATCCCGCCGCATGGATGTGACCCAGTGTATTGTCGCTCACGCCTTGGAAAAGTCTAAATACCTATTCAGTAATCTCTACTGGCAGGAATTAGAAGACCAATATCATTTCTCGATCCAATTTACGGCTGACTTGATTGCCATGAATGCGGCAAACTTTATTATCAGCAGTACGTATCAAGAAATTGTCGGTAAGCCGGATAGTGTGGGTCAGTATGAATCTTACCAGAATTTCACGATGCCGGATTTGTATCATGTGGTGAATGGAATTGAGTTATTTTCACCTAAGTTTAATGTGGTGCCACCAGGAGTGAATGAACAGGTTTACTTCCCCTATACCCGTAGTGATGATCGGGTTCCTCGCGATTGTGAACGGTTAGAGGAGTTACTTTTTACTCTAGATGATCCGACTCAAGTTTATGGCAAGTTAGATGATCCGACAAAGCGTCCTCTCTTCTCTATAGCGCGTCTTGACCGGATTAAAAATCTCACCGGGTTAACTGAATGTTTTGGTAAGAGTAAAGCGTTACAAGAGCAGTGTAACCTGATTTTAGTCGCTGGGAAATTACGCACGGAAGATTCGACGGATAACGAGGAAAAGGATGAAATTGTTAAACTCTATCGCCTCATTGATGAATACAATTTACACGGTAAAATTCGCTGGTTAGGCGTGCGCTTACCCAAGCGGGATTCAGGAGAAATCTATCGCGTGATTGCGGATCACCGAGGGATTTTTGTTCAACCTGCGCTGTTTGAAGCCTTTGGTTTGACGATTTTAGAAGCGATGATTTCTGGTCTACCTACCTTTGGTACGCAGTTTGGTGGTCCGTTGGAGATTATTCAGGATAAGGTGAATGGGTTCTTAATTAACCCCACGAATCTGGAAGAAACTGCCCAGAATATTTTGGAGTTTCTGTCTAAATGTGAACAAAATCCTGATTATTGGTTGGAGATTTCCAATCGGGGAATGGAACGGGTGTACAGTACCTATACCTGGAAGATCCACACCAGCCGCCTGTTATCCTTGGCGCGGATTTATGGCTTTTGGAATTACACCTCGAAAGAAAAACGGGAGGATTTGTTGCGGTATATTGAGTCATTGTTCTATCTCATTTACAAGCCTCGCGCCCAACAGTTGTTAGAAGAACATATGAAGCGTTGATCGTTTGGTGATAATCGACAGATAAGCGTTAATGTAGGGGCGGGTTTAGGAACAGAATTAACAGCGAAACCGATAATAGTTCGACCCCAACCCGCCCTGTCTCATCCTATCACCTTTATCCCTAATCTACCGGATGTCTTTAGCGTGCGATCGCGGCGTAAAATTAGGTAGGTTGGTTTATCCGGTTGAGGATTAATTTTAGGTGATGAATAGGGCGGGTTTTGTTGTTGGGTTTGAGGTAGTTTTCCGAATTGAATCCCTAAACCCGCCCCTACCGATGTGGAATGTTAATATTGGCAAGGCGAAGCGGTGTAAAATTAGGTAGGTTGGTTTATCCGGTTGAGGATTAATTTGAGGTAGGGGATAGGGCGGGTTTTGTTGTTGGGTTGAAGGTAGGTTTCTGGATTGAATCCCTAAACCCGCCCCTACCGATGTGGAATGTTAATATTGGCAAGGCGAAGCGGCGTAAAATTAGGTAGGTTGGTTTATCGGGTTGAGGATTAATTTTAGGTAGGGGATAGGGCGGGTTTCGTTGTTGGGTTTGAGGTAGGTTTCCGGATTGAATCCCTAAACCCGCCCCTACCGATGTGGAATGTTAATATTGGCAAGGCGAAGCGGCGTAAAATTAGGTAGGTTGGTTTATCCGGTTGAGGATTAATTTTAGGTAGGGGATAGGGCGGGTTTTGTTGTTGGGTTTGAGGTATTTTTCCGAATTGAATCCCTAAACCCGCCCCTACCGATGTGGAATGTTAATATTGGCAAGGCGGCAGCGCGATCGCACTCTAATGTAATCCGAATGGTACTAAATCAAGGCTTGTGGACATTGCCCACTCTACAGTATAGCTACAGTCTAGCAGTTACCTTGGTCGGTTAGGAGATTCTTTACTGTTCCCCGTTCCCCGTTCCCCGTTCCCTGTTCCCCAAGATAACGAATCAAACTCATCTATCTATCAGGAAAAAATCATCTTTATTTAATGATCATCGGATTAAGTGAAAGTAAACCCAGTTTACCCGATGCATCCCTTTTGAATAGAAATAGCCAAACCTAAACTCTAAAATGGGATGTATTTAACAATGATAGATCGATCAACACTCCGATGAAATTTACCAGCCGTCTGCTCAAATTCTTATGTAAAGCCCTACCCAAATTTGACCCTTTTTCACTACAGGTGCGATTAACTGTAGGCATCGCCGCCGTATCGATTACAGGATTAAGTGCTGTTGCTATATGGACGAGTTGGTACATGCAGCAAATCCTGATTAAATCCCAAAAACATAATATTCAGTATCTTGCCGATCGCTTCCCTGATGATCTAGAACTTTATCGTGAGATGATGTCCATAGAAACAGGGATGCAAAAGGCAATTGAAAACTTAACTATGGGGGATACGCTGTTATGGGTGCGTCGTTCTGATGGCTCAATTCCAGCTAAATCCTCAGCCTTACAGCTTCATCCCACCAATCAGTTATTATCGTCAAAAATACCCCTAATCCCTAAATTGTATCGGGTTAACGGACGCTATTGGATCGCTTGTGGTACTCCCTTACAGGTGCAGGGTGAACGGCTGGGTAAGATTTATGTGGCAAAGGATATTACCAGCGAACAAACCATGTTTTTGAGTTTGATTCGCACGTTAGGGATTGCCAGTTTGCTCTCCATTACCGTTATGATTGTGGTCATTTCCTTTTATATTAAGCGATCACTACAACCGTTATGTCAGATGAGTCAACTCACCCAAACCATTTCCGCTGACGATTTAGGACAAGCGCGGCTGCATCTGGATAAAGCGCCGAGTGAGGTAAGAGAATTAGCGCAAACCTTTGATAGTATGTTAAACCGCCTGTTTGAGGCGTGGGAACAACAGCGGCAATTTGTGAGTAATGTGTCCCATGAATTGCGAACGCCGTTGACGATTGTTTCTGGATATCTGCAAAGCACATTACGGCGCGGAAAAAACTTAACGCCACCTCAGCAGGAAGCCTTGGGAATTGCCGCCTCAGAAGCGGATCGAACGGTTCAATTGTTACAAGATTTATTAGATTTGGCACGGGTTGATCATGGCAGAATGCATTTTCATTTAGAACTATTTGTGCTTAATGATTTGGTCACCGAAGTTGTAGAAATGGCGGTACAATATAGTAATCGAGTGATTAATGGTGATACAACTAGGGAAGTTATTGAAGTTTTAGCCGATCGCGATCGCCTGAAACAAGTGTTGCTAAATTTAATTGACAATGCGGTAAAATATTCTGACCCAGATCAACCTGTAACCGTTAAATTAGACCAACAGGGGGAACAGGTAAGGCTTCAGGTGTGCGATCGCGGACAAGGGATTCCCTTAGCGCAGCAATCCCGCATTTTTGAGAGATTCTATCGCGGCGACGAAAATCGCGCCCGTTCCCCAGGGGGTACGGGTTTAGGCTTATCGATCGTGAAAACCCTAGTAGAAGGAATGGGGGGTCAAGTTAGCGTGCGATCGCAACTGAGTCAAGGGAGTGTGTTTACGGTATTATTGCCTGCACCAAGTTAGAAATAGCCTCTCAGCTAAAACAAGAAAAATTGTTATCACATAGTTACGTAGGGTGGGTTAGGCGGGACTTAAATTCAGGCGATAATGATTAATGAACTATCCGCCGTAACCCACCGATAAGCTGTCATGCATTTAAATTGGGAATGGGTAGCGAGCAAGATGCTCAATGTAGCGAGCAAGATGCTCAATGTAGCGAGCAAGATGCTCGCACTACGGCAAGGATTTCGCCCTTATTGATATTAAGGTTTAAATGCTGAACAGCTTATCGTACAGGAGAAACACAATGATACCTTGCTTATTGTCAAACGGCGGAATAGTAAGCCCCCCTTTTGAAGGGGGGTTTGGGGGGATCTCCGGATGTTCAATACAGGCTTCCAAGTCGTATTAACTCCCCAGCAATTTTCATCCAGAAAACTCTAATTATTTAGGAGAAAAATCATGTCACAATCCATCACAATTACCAACCAAGACATCCTGCATCACCTCAAACTCGCTTGTCAGATTCCCACCATTATCGAAGGAATCATTACCCGCAAAATTATTAACTCAGCCGCGACTGAAGCCAGTATCCAGGTTGAAATCGCCGAATTACAACAAGCAGCAGATCAAATGCGGTTCATGAATAAACTGCTCAATGCAGATGACACCTGGGCGTGGCTGCAAAAATTTGCCCTTTCTTTGGATGATTTTGAAGAAATGGTTTATATCAATGTCCTTTCCGGGAAATTAGCCCAACATTTGTTTGGCGATAAAGTGGAACCCTGGTTTTATGAACATCAGTTAGACTATGCAGGGGCGGTAATGTATGAAGTGGTTTTGGATGATGAAGATTTAGCCCTAGAGTTATTTTATGAACTTCAGGAAGCAGAAACCAGTTTTGCACAGATTGCTCAGGAGTATATTCAGGAGGAAGAATTACGGCGCAAGGGAGGATATTTAGGATTGGTTAAACGCCAGCAAATGAAACCAGAGATTTCGGCGAAAGTGTTTGCGGCGACGCCAGGGGAGGTTGTGAAGCCAATTGTCACATCTAAGGGGGTACATTTGATTAAAGTGGAGGAGATTATTCAGCCGGAGTTGGATGACAAGCTGCGTTATCAGATTCTTTCAGAGTTGTTTGAGGGGTGGCTGAAGCGGCAGGTTGAGGAGGTGGAGGTGGTGACGAATATGGGCGAATCATAGGCGTTTTTATTTTAGGTGTAATGTAGGGGCACGACAGTGTCGTGCCCTTACCTCTTGTTATCTATTGGTATCCGGAAAACAACCACAACATCGGTATAAAATATTCTACGTTTATAGGGCGCAAGCCTTGCGCCCCTACGGGTTACCACTAATTCTGCGCGGGTTTCAAAGTAGGTATAAACATCCACAAAATATAGTATTTAGGTATGAGTTTAATTGTATTAATTTACGCCTAGCCTCTATCTGTAGGGTGCGTTACGCTTCGCTAACGCACCATTGGCACTGTTTTAACAAGTTTAAACCTTAGCCGATAGATGATGAGGGTACAATGTCAATAGAGTTTTTTCAGCGTGATCGAGGTGAAAATCCCAAAGGAATCGTTGCTATTAATTTACGAAGGTGGGAACCATGATTAAGAATGAACACGAGTATCAGGTAACAAAAAAATGGGCAGATAAATTTGCGCGATCAATCCTAACCGTGCGTCAAAAGGAAGAAAAGAAACAGAATGACCCCGATGGATGGCAACTCCTCCAAGATTCATACCACAGTCAGCTAAAGACTCTTCAGGATGAACTTGCCGAATATGAAACCCTAATCTCCCATGATCCGAATCAGCCAGTCATTCTTAATCTTGATGACATCAACAAACTATCAACGCTTTTAATTAAAGCCAGGATTGCTTTTAAACTGACACAAAAGGAACTGGCATATTTGTGCGATCGCACGGAAGACCAAATCAAAGCTTATGAAGAGGAAAACTATAACAATGCTACCTTTCTGGATTTCCTAGCCGTCATTGATGCTTTAGGGATTCAGTTGCAATCAGGTAGGTTTTGCGCCGCATTAGATGAGTTTTACAAAGAGCGTTTGGCTGTCGCTCGACAGTCTGACAGTTTCGGCGATCAAATTCCTACCTCTTCATAATAATTGCATCTGATTTGATAACCCTATTTTCCTTTACCATTGTAGAAACGTAGCATGCTACGTCTCTACAAATTGGGGCGTGTTGATTACCAGCAACCTTGACGCTTACCGTGAAGGTAATGCAAATGCTAGTGCAGCTTATTAACCTATAAAAAATCTATTTACTATTTAATTAGTATCTAATAAATTTATCTCATTTTCTGATATTCTCAACCTTAAAAAAGATGCAACTTGAGATGCGATATACCTATCATTCCGAGATATATATAGCCAGACTTGTCCTTGATCATGCTTCGGAATATAACTAAGTAATTTCAACCTCTGTACTCTGACAACTAATGCTGTTCTTAACCAGCTTTTATTGAGTGTCACTGACTCAATGTATTGAATGGGAATTATCACCTCTTTTATTCCAGATTTAAGAACGCCAAAGAGATTATCTTTAATCTCAAACTCTAAGGTTAAGGCATTTTCATCAACTCGCAGGATTCCTTGGGCTTTTGCAAAGCCTTCATACACATTGGCAAATGAGAAGGGGAGGCTAATAGACGGTAGTGTCATTTTATGGACTATTTAAAATGGCTTCATAATTATTATAAACATTATTGCTTGCTCGAACTATGCCCATAAATAAAATGCCTGCCTCGAAAACAAGTCAAAGGCAGGCGCAGACTGAACAAATCTAGATTTGATTAACTCCTATGTTTAGGAGGAAGTCATTAAAAAATTTAGGCAAGAGTTGGCTTACTTACAACCCCACCAACTTTGGTTAGCACCGTAGATTGTAAGAGCAGTGCCAACTACAAAGCTACAAACAGGAGAGGAACCGCCGTGCGTCATAGTCAGCTCATCATTCGTTAGCTCATTGAGATAGCTTTCGGAATCCCCAAATAATTCGGAACCCGTAGGACGCAGGTTAGAGATTTGAATCGTAGCCATTGGTTAATTTTCCTCCAATTCAGTTTATTCTTGATTAAAGTCAAAACTATTTTGTCAAGTTATTAGAAATGACGCTCCCACCATCGACCAAGTTGAAATGCTGAATATGCTACTGATACTGAAACCGCAATACAGGCAGGAGTAGATCCCCCTTGTATCATGTTCAACTGTTCTCCATTCAACTCATTAAGATAAGTTTCTGAATCGTTGAAAAATTCGGAACCAACCGGATTGAGATTGCTGATTTTGATTGTAGCCATTGATAGTTCTCCGTTAAACTGCGAACTCGTTTTCGTTTACATTAATAATTTAATAGATTTACCTCATCAGAGCAAGTGATTTTTGACTAAAAAAAAGACATATAAATAAATGTATATTCTCTATTGTATATATCCCAGAATACATCCTTTAGCATTTTCATGAGTAAATTTATAATTTAGTTTGACGAATAAGTTACACTCAAGTAAAAAGAGTAAATATTTTGTCTTAAATTATAGACTCTCTCAGATGAGATACGTGGCTAGGGGCGCAAGCCTTACGCCCCTACAGTTGAATGTACTATCAGCGATTTAGAACCGCTATATTAGAATAGAAACACTATATATAAAATTTACTAGACTCTATCTACCAACAAAAAACCTGCCCCTAACAATTTAGAGACAGGCTTTCAACCTAATCCAATACCGATTCAAGTCGGAAAGACAACTGTGTCTGAATCCTTACAAAACTGCCTCCAATTGAATTTGAGGCAGAATTGACACCTACTTGATGTTTTTATTTAGCCAATGCGTTAGACTGATATCCCGCTTGTAACCAACCCTGAAACAGAGACTCCAACATCTGTTCCCTGACTTCAGCCAACTCAGCCGGAAACCACTTATCAACTCGAAGAATGTGATACCCTAACTTCGTTTGAACCGGATCAATCACCTCACCCTCTACAGCCTCAGAGACAGCCTGGGCAATCTCTGGTAGCAATTCTGCCAAAAATCGCACTCCGACAAAACCGCCATTTTCCTTTGACTGCTTCCCCTTCGAGTGTTCTAACGCTAAGACACAAAATGACACCTTCCCCTCACGAAGCGCCTGGGTAATTTTCACCGCCTCTGTCAAATCCCGTACCAGAATTTGAGACAGCGCCACCCGTTTATAATTATCGCGATCGCTCATATAATGACTATCAACCTTTTCACCAAACAGATGTTCTCTCAATTTCTGCCTCAGCAGCGATATCCGCACTCCCTGAGACCAATCTTCTACAGAAATGCGCTGTTGTGCTAACCAGGCTAAGGTTTCCGATGTTCCCAGCAGTTTGTTCTCCTGGCGAAATGCATCTCCTGCGGCTTGTAACTCCTCCTCAGATACCGTAATCCCTAATTGCTGACAAACCGCCACAATTAACGCATTCTGTTCCGCCGCTGCTGCAATTTGCGCGATTTGGTAAGAATGGCGTAAATAGGCAAGAATGTCTTGATCCGTTGCTGGGGTAACTTCGGGTAAGGTGAATTGTTCTAGTGTTTCTGGCATGATTTTCCTCGGTAATGACAATGTTTAATTCCGTTTTTGACCAAGGGCGGGTTTTGTTGAGAGGTTATCGGAAAATCACCCCATTAAACGGCTAAACCCGCCCCTACAATTGACCCTGAACAGACGTTCTGACGGAACGTTTCTACTGGGTAAACTTAATCTCGATAAATCAAGCGTTCTGGTGAGATATCGGAAACAGAAAGCCGATGGCGATGTAAATCCCCATAAAGATTGAGATAATCAATTTCTTTCGGGGTTAACTTTCCCTTTTGCACACCGGATATCGCCGCATCAATTTCCTCCCGACACCGCAATCCGGTCAAACAAACATCAACACAGTTCTGACTCAACGAATACCGATATAAATCGGGTACAGACGGTTGCCAACATCCTTCCGGTAACCCCGCAGGCGCATCCCAAAGCGCACCAGAATGAGACCCGGTAGACTTAAAGGTAACAATCCCAGGACGATTACAATCTCGAATATCTAAGCGATTAAACACCTGATTTTGGGCAGAACGGTGTGCCAGATTATGTCTCACCATGACCACATCTAATAAGGGACTCGTTGACCACTGTTGCGCCAGGTTCATATCGTGGAAGGATGCACCAATATACCGCACCGCCCCCATTTTCTTCAGCCGTTCCGATGTGCCGAAAAATCGTTCAATCGTGCGCTGATAAACGGAATTTTTACCGCGTAAATCAGGGGAAAGCTGCAAGCAATCCTTAAACGATTGCCCATCATTCGCACCAATCCATCCCCAAAACAATACATCGATATAGTCAATTTTTAGTTCCACAAACTGATCCAATAAAGCCGCCAGTGCGACTTCGGGATTCTTGATATAGGTTACTGTTGCCAGTACGACGTTCTCCCGCACCGATGATTTGCGACTACATAATTGACGCAGGGCATCCGCCATGGAACTATAAATATGGTGGTGTAAGTCGCTGGAATAGAAAAAGTAGTTAATTCCTTGGTCAAAGGCGTATAGTGTATCCTGACTCGAAATTCCACCACCCCCGCCTAATCCTAAACAACTAACGGTTAAATCAGTCCGTCCTAATTGGCGGTAAAATGAAAAGTCAGATTCGGGAAAATCAGGGATTTTAACGGCGGGTTTGATAACTGAGGGAGCAATTTCTGTTATTTGCATGATGGTAAGGGGAATGGCGCGAGTTTGTCGTAAGCTTGTAGTAAGCTTGTAGTAAGCGCTTTAGCGCTTATGGCACTAAAGTGCCTACTACGAACCCAGTAAAGGTGTATAATTATCGTCAGAATTGGCATTGAGATAGGCACGGTTTATGTCAATCCCAAACAGGTAAAACTGTTGGAGAATTGCCTGCATTCGCCCGTCTGGTGAGTTATCACCGTTTTGCCAAGCTTCTAGTAACCCATTGGCAATCAGTTGACAACGGTTCATGCCAAAACTTTCTTGTGTGCCAAACTTGGTATCGGGTTCTTCGGCTAACCCTAATCCGGGGGCGAGTACCTTGGTAAAGAGGGGAACTTCTGGTTTAAAATGGGCTTGATTTTCCGCATAGATAACCTGAAGCAGTTGGCGAACCGTGGGGTAATTGGGTTTATCGAAGTAGAAAACCCCGGAATCATAACGTCCGTAGTCGGCGGGGTTATACAGGATTTTAAAGGTAAAGGGTAGGTTAATCGCGTTAAACTTCTGAGTTAGGCTATCCATGACAGAAAACGCCCCGTCTGGGGTGAGGTTAAAGTAAATTCGCACGGTTTCTGAGGGATGATCTAAGGTGGGTTCAGCTTGGGTTCCGGCGTTACTTACTGCCATGTAAAAGCCGTTTTGGATCAGGTTTTTGGGCATCCGAATCGCTACGGTATCCCCAATAGCTGCGGCTTGGTTGGGGTGGAGATGGCGTTGGGGTTCAATGTGCAGCTTTAAACTGCCTTTGCTGACGACAATTGTGTTATCGGCTTCCTGTTTGAGAACGAACCAACCGGGGTCAAAGTAACCGATTCCTTGATTGTGATCGTGTAATTGTTGATAGAAGTTTAAGTCTAATCCTAAAAGGGTATTGTTTTCTAGGTCGAGGGGTAAGGCTGAGTTATCGGTATTCAGGGCGAGGCTATTTTCTAGGGATTGATTGTAGTAGATTCCGTAGAGAAAGCCACGCAGTTGCAGACTCCAGTAGCGTTGTTGGATGTCTGAGGGCATTTTCTGGAGACGGTTAATTATTTCTTGGGGGAGTTCAAAGGGTTTGTAGTTGGGATGATGGATGGAAAAGTTGGCTTTGAGTTCTATGGTGTTGGCGATGTCTTGTAAGGTGTCGAGGAGGGAATGGGTGGGGATGTTTAGGAGTTGCATGATTTTATTTTTTTAACGCAGAGGAACGCAGAGGTTAACGCAGAGGGGCGCAGAGGGTTTCGGGGGAGTTGGGGGAGGGGTTTGGGGGGATTAGATCGGGTGTTGTGGTGCCAAATAGGGTGGGAATGGATTGTTGGGGACGACAGAGTAGGGTTTTGGCGACTTGTAGCATGGCGATTCCTGAGTTGCTAAAGGATTTTTGGTATTGAATTGTTGCTTGAATTTGTTGAATTAAGGCTAAACCGGCAAATTGGATGATTTGGAGTAAGAGGGTGGGGCGGTGTGTTAAGATTTCGGGGAAGCTGTGGAAATAGGCTTGGGTTAAGCTGGCAATTGAGGGTTGCAGTTGGTCGAGGGGAGTTGTGGCTAACCGCAGGGATTCTTCGAGACTCAGGGCGTTGCTGATGACTAAACTATTCAGCCAAATTTGGATATAGCTAGCGATGAGAGTTCCTACGTCAAAGGCTGGATCTCCCCAATGAGAACGTTCCCAGTCAATCAATCGTACTCTGCGATCGCGCGATTGTTCCCAGTGGTTAGACAGCAGGATATTATTGAGTTTTAGGTCATTGTGGGTGAGACAACTGGGGGTGAAGGTTTTGCCAAGTTCTGCGATCGCGTTTCCTAAACTGTCGTATCGTTGATAGAGGGCAAAGAATTTGAGTCCATCGACGGGAACCAGCCCAAAGATGTCTGGGGTGATTCGTTCTAATCCGCCAATCAGGTTGGGTACGGTTTCGGGGAGAGTGTGAGGCGGTTGTGAGAAAAACTGCCGATAGTCGTCTCGGTTAAAGGTGGTGCGATGAATGGTTGCTAGAGTGGTACCAATAGACGCCGCGATCGCACTCGGGAAGATTGTCTCTTCGGCGTAGAATTCCATTAAGTCGCGGTATTCGTCTAAGTAACGGAATATGATGATTGATTCCCCCGGATCAAAGTGCAGTACCTGGGGTAGATAGGGGTGAAGGGTAGCAAGTTCAGGAAAGTGCTGTACAAACTCTTGAATCCGCCATTCTTGACTAAATTCTCCGGCTGTTTTCCCGTCTTGATTATACCGTTCTTGCTTAACTAGGAGTTTTTCACCGTCGGGTAAGGTGACTAAGAGGTTAAAGTTTTTCGCCGCAACGGGTTTAATAATGAGCTGATTTTGGTTTTCCGGTGGACATAGCCCCAGGCGGATTAAATAATTGGGCAGGTTAATTGAGCTTAATTGCATCGTTGATTAGGTCTGACTTCATTAGTTCAGGGGTTGTCTTAGGTTTCATTTTATTTTCAATTCGGGGTTTGTTCAGTATTGGCGGATGAATTAATTGGCGTAAAATATAAAATTTTGTCTTCTCCCAGAATCCAGAGATATCACCACAAATCCATCAATAGGGCAGGAACGCCAACCTGTGAAGCATTTGCCAGAGTTGCCTTTGGGGATGCCATACGTTCGTTAAGTTTAAAAATTATGTCTGATTAACTGCTGCGTTATCGGCAATAGAATTAACACTTGACTTTTGCTAGAATTTTAGATAGTTTTATACCATGGGAAAATATGCCGTACTATAACCCCCAATTCCCCTTAATCCGTAGGGTGGGTTAGGCAGTAATTAATTTAGGAAACAAACCATTTAATTACATATCTGCCGTAACCCACCGAGTTATCCTTTCCTACAGATGAACCAACGAGGATACCTTAGAAAACGAAATTACTCGCCGCACTTAAGTCAGCCGCCGCTACATTTTCCACGAGGATAAAGGGACGGAAAATGCCTTGACCATCAGCACCGTCGGCATCAAGTTTGACAATACTGCCAGAACTTATTGACTCGATTTCGACAAAACCGTCATCAATAGCATCATTACCTTCGTAACCGAAGCTGTCGAGAACGTCTGTGAGAATAATTTGATCGCTACCGATTTCAAAGTCAGTAATGATATCACCCACATCGCGGATACTTTGGTAAACAAATTGGTCATCACCGCCACCACCTGTGAGGCTATCACCACCAAAGCCACCGATTATTTTGTCGTTTTCTGATGCA
>NZ_JAVJQP010000016.1:0-29941 GCF_040218875.1 Coleofasciculus sp. D1-CHI-01 | reverse complement strand
GTCATTCGTCATTTGTCATTTGTTATTTGTGATAATTGAACGGTTAGGTCGGGGCGGGTTTAGTTATATCAGGGTAACACCAAAGGTTAACGGTAAAACCCGCCCCTACAAAAGATATTTCATCGGAACGTCTCTACATCGCTTCTTTGACGTTTACCGATAAATGGGTAGGGTAAAGTGGAAACAGCCACCACCTTTGGGCGAGGAATCGACCCAGATGCGACCATAATGGGCGCGGATTATGCGTTGGCACAAGGATAAACCAATCCCGTACCCGTCCTTGCCTTGATCGCGTTTGAGTCGGAAATGATTCTCAAAAATGCGATCGCGATTTCCTTCTGGGATACCCGGACCTGTATCATAGACCGAGACTTGAACTTTTTGGGTGGTGCGGTGCAGCATAGAAACCTGAATTTTACCCCCTTTTGGGGTGTATTTGTTGGCATTGTCTAGCAGATTGACAATGACTTGACGCACCAACTCACTATCGGCATGGACAGGGGGTAAATCCTGGGGAATGTCTGTTTCCACAATCTGGGATTTGAGTTGGAACGACTCCTGCATTTGATTGAGAATATCTTGACACAAGGGTCTTAACGCCAGTTTGCGGGGTTTAACGTAAAAGTCGGCGTTGCTGCCTTTGGCGGCTTGCAGGATTTCCGTAATCATGCGATCGATAGTACGGAGTTGGATACGCGCTTGTTCAAATAACCGGGCTTTTAGCCGGGGGGTTAATTCAGGGCGAGGAGCTTGATTCGGGTTGTTTTGACCTAATCCCAGGGTATCTAAGGCAATGGATGCGGCGGTTAAAGGGTTGCGGATGTCATGGGCTAACATGGATAAGATTTGGTCTTTAAAATGGATATTTTCCCGCAGTGCTGCGTTTTCTTGGTTGAGGCGAAAAATTTCGTCCGTGAGTTGAATCACTTCGACCGAAGATGCCATGGAAGGTTTGGCGGATGAGCCATTCTCACTGGAGATATCTCTGTTAGCGTCTCTGTTAGCGGATGAGACCATCTGCTGGGTTAACTCGGCTTTATAGTCTTCGATACAGCTTTGCCAGCGTGACCAACAGTTCTTCAACTGTCCTACTAAATTCGTTCCCGCGAGGGTTTGTCGGGGTTGGGGATGAATCTTTAGCAGGGCTGGAGTGGCTACAATTTTAAAATGTTCGGCTAAATAGGGCTGTTCTCCCACCTTCACAATCATCAGTTCAAAAGGATAGTCCTGTTTCAAGGACTCCAGATAGTTGCGGATGTGATGGATATGTTTCCGGGAACTGGGGCGCTCATCGACAAACAGCAGAAGCTGTAATGTGGCTTCCCCATCCGGAGAGTTCTCATGAGCGACCTGCATGAAATTGGGTGTTAGCACTCTTAACTGGGGCAATTGTAGGAGAACATTGGACTTGACTGCCTAGGGGCTGGGGGGTCTTTGCTTCCTTATAATTTAATCTCTATTTTAGATTTTCCGCAAAACTGAATGGTTTGTGACGTTTATCTATCCTTTTGCTGTCCCTTTCGTCCTAAAATCTTAAATGACTGTCAACCTCCCAGGCTATCCTAAACTTTTTCTAGCAATTCACAACTTCTATTCACTATGGCTATCGGCTACGTTGCGCTCGTCCTTCATGCTCATCTACCTTTTGTGCGGCATCCAGAAAGTGACTATGTTCTGGAAGAAGAATGGCTTTTTGAAGCCATCACCGAAACTTATGTGCCCCTCCTTCATGTCTTTGAAGGATTAAAGCGGGATGGGGTAGATTTTAAAATCACCATGAGCATGACACCCCCTTTGGTATCGATGCTCCAAGACCCTCTGTTGCAAGAGCGCTACGATAAACATCTTGCCTTACTCGAGGAATTAGTTCAAAAGGAAGTCGAGCATAACAAACATAATGGTCATATCCGCTACCTAGCTGAACATTATGTGAACGAGTTCAGCATGATTCGCCAAACCTGGAATCGCTATAGCGGTGACCTAGTGTTGGCATTTAAGCAATTTCTCGACAGCAATAACCTAGAAATCATCACTTGCGGCGCGACTCACGGCTATTTTCCGCTGATGAAGATGTATCCCCAAGCGGTTTGGGCGCAAATTCAGGTGGCTTGTGAGCATTATGAGCAAACCTTTGGGCGTCCCCCGAAAGGGATGTGGTTACCCGAATGCGCCTATTACGAAGGGGTGGAACGATTACTCGCTGATGCGGGCTTGCGCTATTTCCTCACCGATGGTCATGGGATCTTGTATGCCCGTCCCCGTCCCCGGTTTGGCACGTATGCTCCGGTTTATACGGAAACAGGGGTAGCGGCATTTGGGCGAGATCATGAGTCCTCTCAGCAGGTGTGGTCTTCAGAAGTCGGGTATCCGGGGTCACCCGAATATCGGGAATTTTACAAGGATTTAGGCTGGGAAGCCGAATACGAGTACATTAAGCCCTATATTATGCCCAATGGACAGCGCAAAAATACAGGAATTAAATATCACCGGATTACAGGTCGCGGATTAGGGTTAGGGGATAAGGCGTTGTATGACCCCTATTGGGCGCGAGAAAAAGCAGCTGAAAATGCGGCTAACTTTATGTTTAACCGGGAACAACAGGTGGGTCATTTGGCGGGAATTATGCAACGTCCGCCGATTGTGGTGTCCCCCTATGATGCGGAACTGTTTGGTCATTGGTGGTACGAGGGACCGTGGTTTATCGATTATCTGTTCCGCAAGTCTTGGTATGACCAGGGGACTTATGACATGACCCACCTGGCGGACTATTTGGGGGATAATCCCACCCAGCAGGTTTCTAAGCCCTCTCAGTCAAGCTGGGGGTATAAAGGATTCCATGAATATTGGCTGAATGAAACCAATGCTTGGATTTATCCTCACCTGCATAAAGCAGCGGAACGGATGATTGAGTTAGGGCGTCGCGAACCCGCTGATGAACTGGAATGGAAAGCCCTAAACCAGGCGGCGCGAGAGGTACTCCTGGCGCAGTCATCGGACTGGGCGTTTATTATGCGGACGGGAACCATGGTACCCTATGCCGTCCGGCGGACGCGATCGCACTTGATGCGGTTTAATAAGCTGTATGAGGATATCAAGATTGGTAAAATCGACAGTGGCTGGTTAGAAAAAGTCGAGGAAATCGATAACATTTTCCCCAAAATTAACTATCGGGTTTATCGTCCATTGTAAAGATTAGGGACAAGGGTGAGGGGGAGGGAGTAGAGACTTAGCATGATACGTCTCTACTTCGGGGCGGGCGCGAGTCGCATCTGGGTGAGAGAATAAACGATAATAGTGAAACCCGCCCCTACACACCAACCAGGTTCCCTTGGATTTTGGGTTGCTAAGGGTCATGCGCCATCCCCTCGGAGCCAAAACTCAAAACTCTCCCTTGTGCATCCCCTTGGCACTATAACGACGGTTTTGATCAGCTTCAACCATTTGACAATCCTCACAGAGTCCAAAAAATTCTAGGGTATGATAGTAAATCTGAAAGTGGTGGTTATCTTGTAACTGGGTCTCTAAATTGTGGACAGGACATTCCTCGATGGGAATCGATCGCCCACAATTGAGACAGGTGAGATGGTGTTGATCCTGCAATAAACTGTAGAGGGATTCGCCAGTGGATAGAGTCCGCATTTGTACCACTCCTTCGAGTTTCAAGGCATCGAGAGAGCGGTAAACTGTGGCTAGACCCATACCTTGCTTCCGCTTGCGTAACTCGATATGAATATCCTGGGCAGAGACAGCACGATTTAAGGTTTTGAGCAACTTTAAAATTCGCTCTTGAGAACGGGTGCGTTGGGCTTTCATAGATTTAGGGGTTAATCGAGGAAAAAGGATGTGGACTATTGGGGATTAGTAGTTCAAACTTTAAATTAAGGTAATCTCAAACCACTAGGGGGTGCTTGTGAATCATCAGTATAAGGCTCGAATTTATGTTACACTGCGACCTTCTGTATTAGATCCGGCTGGTGTGGCAGTTGAGTCTGGGATTGGACAACTCGGCATCGCGAATGTTAAGCAGGTACGCATCGGCAAGTATATTGAGTTAATGCTGACGGCGGCGGATGAAAACCAAGCCAGTGATCAACTGGATCGCATCTGTGACCAACTTTTGGCGAATCCAGTAATTGAAAATTATCGATTTGAGTTGGATGAAGTACAGGTACAGTTAGGGGTATCAACATGAAATTTGGTATTGTGGTTTTTCCTGGCTCAAACTGCGATCGCGATGTTGCTTATGTCACCCAGGAGTTGCTCAACTGTCCGACTCGGATGGTTTGGCATGAACAAACGGATATTTCTGATCTGGATGTGGTTGTATTACCCGGTGGCTTTAGTTATGGCGACTACCTGCGCTGCGGCGCGATCGCTCAGTTTTCGCCGATTATGTCCCATGTGATTGCCCACGCCAAACAGGGTAAGTTTGTCCTGGGTATCTGTAACGGCTTTCAAGTCTTAACCGAAACCGGGTTATTACCGGGGGCATTAGTCCGGAATCGAGATCTCCATTTTATTTGCGATCGCGTTCCCTTGAAAATAGAACGCACTGACATTCCTTGGACTTCAGCTTACGCCACGGGAGACATGATCACACTGCCCGTTGCTCACGGGGAAGGACGCTACTACGCCCATACAGACACCCTGAAAGCCCTCGAAGATGGAAATCAGATTGTCTTTCGTTATGCCAATTCCAGCGGTGAAATCGACGAAACCAGCAATCCGAACGGTTCAGTGAATAACATTGCCGGAATATGCGATCGCACGGGTAAAATATTGGGCATGATGCCTCATCCCGAACGGGCATCTGACCCTTTGTTGGGCAGTGTTGATGGCATCAAATTATTTCACGGATTATTAGCGTTCATGAATCAACAGCGACTCCAACCCGTCTAACCAAGTTTCTTTATGCTCTCTGAAATCGTAAATTAAATTCAATACTCCTAAGAAAGCCAGTGACTTCAGACAATCCCAACACCGGCTTGCCCATCAAACCAATCCGCTACCGAGATTGGTTAATTAGCACGAAGATGATTGACAGACGGTTGTGGTTACGTTGGCAACACCCGAATGAAAATTTTGCTCGCTATAGCTATCCAGTCACAGAGCGAGGCTTGACAGAGTCCATTCGTTATGCAAGACACCTGATTGATTTGACTATCGAGTTAGAAGAGGCAGAATCAAAAGCCGCTTCATCGTGAATAATCAATCGCTAGGTCTAAAGCAGCTTCCTGGTACACTTGTTTCAAGACCTCAGCTAAATTGACAACAGGTTCTGGGTCTGGTGGCTGCAACGGAAGCAAAAATTGGGGAATGGATTCACGCCAATTAAACGGGTAAAGTTCAGCTTCGGGACGAAGATTGGTTCGACTGACCAAAATGCGGTAATCTGATGGAAGTGCCTCTGCCATTGGCATAAATTTCCCCGTCCTCAACAGATCAATTTCAACCAAGTGAGTAGCACTATTTAAAACCTTACCTCCATACTAGATCTATAGCAAAAGACAGAAAGCATTTATGTTTAGTGAACTACTCAGATGTGAATCATTTCTGTTGCTGAACAAAACTATTCGCCATAAATCGTCACCACAATTTGACGGCGACGCGGTTTCACATCGCATTCTAGGTGAAAGATTTGCTGCCAAGTGCCTAATTCTAACCTGCCATTTTTAAGGGGTACGGTGATAGAGGGTCCCAACCAAGTGGCTTGCAGGTGAGAATGTCCATTACCATCATGCCAGGTTTGCTCGTGTCCGTAATCCCGACTAGGTGGAATCAGTTTATTTAACAGTTCCGGTAAATCCCGTTCCAACCCTGGTTCAAACTCGATTGTGCCAATGGAGGCGGTACTGCCAATATTAAACACATGAACCATTCCGGTTTGGATACCAGAGTTTTTGACAATGGCATTGACTTTATCGGTCAAGTCATGCATATCGCCATTATTATCGGTGGCAAGTTGAATGTAGTCTTGATGAACAGCCATTATGTTGATGTGGATAACTATTTCCTATTTAAGCAGGATAGGTGAAGATCGTCATTTGTCATTTGTCATTCGTCATTCGTCATTGGTAAGGAGTTGCGGCTGATGTACACCGTGTAAAATTCTACCAACTTAACTGTCAAAAGGAGTCATCAGCCAATTGTAGGGGCGGGTTTAGCCATTAAACTTACTTGTCACCAATAACTGCTCAACAAAACCCGCCCGACTCAAATGATGCAATAATTTTTATTTTTGATCGCAAGGCTTGTGGTTCTCCATAATCGATAATGTATCCATAAAGAATCGGGTAAAATCTAGACTATTCAAGACGAAATAAAATTTAATACTCAATGGAGTTAAATTATGTTATTAGAACTGAATCGAATTACTATACCACCAGGACAACGGGTGTTACTTTCAAATATAAGCTGGCAGGAATTTGAGACAATTTTAGCGGATTTAGGCGAACATCGTGCCGCTAGAGTAGCGTATGATAATGGAACTCTGGAAATTATGACACCGTTGCCCGAACATGAAAGTCGGAAAGAACTTGTTAGTGATTTACTCAAAGCACTTCTGGAAGAATTAGAGATTGAATTTTGTACCTTGGGTTCAACGACTTTCAAAAATGAGGCGATGATTAAGGGGATAGAACCGGATAACTGTTTCTATATTCAAAATGAAGCAGCGGTTCGAGGGAAAGACCGCATTGATTTAACGATCGATCCACCTCCGGATTTAGCGTTAGAAATTGATGTCACCTCTCGCACGCATCCAAGTATCTATGCTGCGTTAGGAGTGCCTGAATTGTGGCGGTTTGAAAAAGGTAAATTACAAATTAACCTGCTGCGAGAAGGGAAGTATAGTCCGTCTGAAGTTAGTCCAAATTTTCTCAACCTTCCACTCATTGATGCGATTCCCCAGTATCTCAACCAATGTCGGAGTTTGGGTAGAAATAAAACAATGAAAATATTTCGCGCTTGGGTACAAAATCAGAGAGAGATGTAAGGGAGTGGTACACCTTATTTGATTAATTAAAATTATGCCCAGAAACCGTAGGGGCGCATGGCGTGCGCCCATAAAATATGCAAATCTAATCCATTAATTCGTCATTGGTAAGGGTTTGAGGCTTGTTGACATAACTTACAACACTTTCTAACACGGTGTAGTACAGTAACGATGAGACAGTGCTTTTCTACTCTTGAAAATGGTGTATCACATCGAGTAAATCGGGCGCACGCCGTGCGCCCCTACAGAATTAATTATCCGTTTGAATCCGCAAGGTTAAACGCACCGTATCCATTAACCATTGAGGAACCCGCCAACTTAAAAGCGATCGCTTAATTAAATCAATGACAACGGCTTCACTGAAACTAGAGGCATCCTCATCCCATAATACCCGCACCACACGCCCCTTACGCACCGGAAACTCAAAGACAAGTTCGCCACAGTATCCCGATGGTAAAATCACCTGTTGCAGGTGTTGCGTGAGTAGAGTCGCACTTGACTTTTCTAATCCGGTAACGCTGAGAACTTGCAGGTTAGTAATGGTTTCATCCAGAACCGGGGGAGATGGGGTAGGCGTGATATCAACATCAGTACAGTTAAGGAGTGGCTGCTGGGTGGAATCGCCTATAACCGGAGAAGACGCCCCATTAGTCGTGACTGAGGGTGGCAAACCAGAATTGCTTCGCGATCGCCTGAATTTAAGTCCGAGGAAACGCATGGGAGATTGATCGAATATTCCTTCATACGATACCCCTTCTGGCACCTCCACGGGGACAGAAACACAAATTCCTTTCCCTTGCGGATCAGTTCGGATTTTTTCACTGACGGCAACAAACGCTGTATAGGGGGCTAAAATCTGATAGGTTAAGGCTGTTTCGATGATTGCCTCAACCTGTGTCTTCTTCTCACAGTGCCACATTTGATTCATCAGATCCTTGATTCGCGCCCGCCCCCACAACTGCGCGATCGCACAATTACCCTCTGAATCAAATTTCAGGTAAAATTCCTGTTGATAACGCTTACCCCCGGTAACGGTTCCGGTAATTTTCAGGATACCCGTCTGTTCCGGATGAATTGAAGAAATGCGCCCAAATAAAACTAAGGGTTGTTGGGTAAACAAATCGGGGGGAGTTGTCGGATAAATCATCGCCTCTCCCAGCCCTTGCCACTCCACATTAATAGTAGTTAGCACAGGGTTATTAATTTGGCGCAAGAATTCTTCAGTTACCTTTTGAGTTGACTCATCCTGACGTACAATTCGTGAGGTTCCTCGCCCTAATTCAGCCATCCGATTTAAGAGAAACCGATTCGGTGAACTGCCAACCCCAAAACTATATAAACGATTTCCCGGTTGGAGATACTGTTTTACCTCTGCCAAAATTTCTGATTCATTACCAATATAACCATCAGTAATTAATACAATACTGCGTAAACGTCCTTCGGGTGCAGGGGGGAAATTTAAGACAGCCCGAATTCCATTGAGTAAATAGGTGCCGCCATTTGCTTTTAATTGATTAATATACGTCAGGGCTTTAATTCGATTTTGGGGCGTATTGGCTAAAGGTTGAGCAGATAATTGGGTCGTGATATCAGAAAAATCCAGAATTGTAAATGTATCCTGGGGATTCAATCCCTGGATAAATCGGCGCATCAGTTCCTGAGATTTACGGAACGGATCACCTTTTTGAGATCCGGATGTATCGATGAGAAAAACGACATCTTTAGGGACAATTTCATGATCGGAATAATCCACCGCCGGAATCAAATACAAGGCAAAATGACCGCCGCGTGTATCCGATTGCGTTAGTACCGTCGCCTGAGTGCGATCGCCTGCCACTTGATAGCGTAAAATCAGGTCTTTATTGGGAATGGTGTCTTCTTCCCCCAGGAGTACGCGCACCCATGTCTCCTCATGTTCCACTTTGATCGGGTGCGAGGGGGAATTAATATTGGAAATGGGAACCCCGGCGTCAATTTCCACCGTGATTTGAATATCGTGTCCTGAACGGGTACTGGGTGGGATAATCGTAGGCATAATCCGTGACGCATCCGCCACGCGATCGCTATCCCCTGTTTCATCAATAGGAATCCCTGGACAAAAGCGGGGTCCTACTACCATCGGGAAGACAAATTCGCATTCACCGCCACTAAATTTCAGGGTGTCAGTATAGCGAATCGTTACATCAATCCGTTCTCCGGGTTTAATATTGGCTAAAGATTGGGTAAAAATATTATCCCGTTCTTGTTCTAATAATCCAGCCGTTCGTCCCTCTTGGCGGGCTTGTTCGTAAATTAGCTGCGCCTCTTCCCGTTTTTTAATCCCTCCTTTAATTATGCGATCGCCCAGTTTTATTTCCATCTCATCCACCACCGCCGCATCTGGCAAAGGGAAGATATAGATAGCTTCTAACGGTTCCATGAAGGAATTTTCAAAGGTTTGCGTTACCTCGACACGGGATAAATTCCCCGCCACTTTAGCCAGCACTTGTGTATGCTTCAATGGGAAAACCAAAGCATGTTCCCCCGTTTTGGTGTATAGTCCACCAAGGGGTTTATGAGAGCGGAGCGTTGTATTCATAACCATGAGTACATTCTTCACCAATGAGGGGCATCTATAATCAATGCTACTGTTGAGTTTTGGCGTTTCAGGAGCAGTTGACCCCTTATGCTAGCGTTAGTGGTTTTCGTACATCCAAGGAAAATTAACAAATATAAAGGATGAGGGGTGGAGATCGTCATTCGTCCTTTGTAAAGGTTTGAGTTGTAGGGTGGGCTGTGCAACGCCAGACTTGAGGAGTGTGACATTCAACCTAACCCCCCAGCCCTGGAGAATTCAAAGCCTCTCTCCTTGAAGGAGAGAGGTTTGGAGAGAGGTTTTCCAGATCCCGATCAAAAGTAAGGTTTATCCGCGACGAAATGATAAAAAAAGCTAAAGTCACGCAGCAGTCGGTGTGCAGTGCGTTAAAATCTATCGCAAGTGAAACAATAACACCATGCTAGCCTGATCTTGTCGCTCTCCCCAAAATAAGCTGTCATGCATTTAAATTGGGTATTAGTAGCGAGCAAGATGCTTGATGTAGCGAGCAAGATGCTTGATGTAGCGAGCAAGATGCTTGATGTAGCGAGCAAGATGCTTGATGTAGCGAGCAAGATGCTCGCACTACGGCAAGGATTGCGCCATTATTGATATTTCAGGTTTAAATGCCGAACAGCTTATAGCTTTAGCCATTGAGTCTACTATGAACAGTATCACGATTCAAAACTTTGATGATGACCTGAAAAATCGCCTCCAAAAGCGAGCTGAATATTCGGGACGTTCTCTTGAAGAAGAAGCTAAAGAAATCCTCCGCGCTGTATTAACAGAACAAGTTCATAAACCCTTGAGTTTAGCTTTGGCTATCGAGCGACGTTTTGCCCATTTTGGCGATTTTAAACTGCCAATGATTCCTAGGGAACCCTTACGCGAACCCCCTAATTTTGAAGAGTTACATGATAGTCCTTGATACAAATGTTGTGTCTGAACTGATGCATCCGAAAGGCTCATTAGTGGTTCGTCAATGGGTAGCCGCACAACCCATAACAAATCTTTTTACCACAACCATCACTGAAGCTGAAATTCTTTATGGCATTGCTTTGTTACCTTCTGGCAAACGCCAAACTGAACTCAACCAAGCTGCTCAATTGATGTTTGCTGAAGATTTTGCCGGACGTATTTTACCATTTGATGAAACAGCCGCGATCGCTTTTGCTAGAATTGCTGCTGAAAGAAGACGAATGGGGAAACCCATCTCCCAAGCTGATGCTCAAATAGCCAGTATTTGTTACACTTGCCAAGCTACTCTTGCTACTCGTAATGTTTCTGATTTTGAAGGATGTGGGATTGCAATTGTTAATCCTTGGGAATCTGACTGAACTGAACACAGGTAATATAGATAACGAAGGATGAGGAGTATAGCGGTTTGACGCCTTCAAGGGCGGGATAGGAGCCTTTACAGGTGTTTATCCGCGACGAAATAAGAAAAAAAGCTAAAGCTACACTGAGATTTCTATCTCAGGGATGAGAATGGATCTGACAGAGTTAGTAGTTTTTACTTATAACTACGATGGCTGCGCCTTTAAGCTTACAGGGTTGTCTGCTGATACTCCCCCTAGTTTGGCTCATGACAGGGAGTGGGTTCAGGGCTACCGCTAATCCTGATCATGTTTTCACCTCAGCGACTGGGTTAGGGGAGGTGGAAGCACAGAATCTGATTGGTCAAGTGGGGCAGACATCAGAACTAGATTCTGAGGATGAACAAGTCCTCCTATGTCCAGGAGTTGAATCTTCAAATGGTAATCAAGAAGGTTCAGAAGATATCCTGATTGACTTTCCGTATCCAAACGCTCCCATTCAAAAAGTCAAAATTGTAGGAAGTACGGTTTTTAGTGCTGAGGATATTAAGGAGGAGATTGAGAGGAGTGATGAAATTAATCAACGCATTCAGAAGCTTGAAGGACGGAGTTTGACCTGGGACGATGAAGAAGAGTTGATCGCGCTTGCCATAGGTGTAAAAAATGCGATTTCTGACCTCTACATTAAAGAAGGATACATCACTTCACAGGCTGAGTCACCTACTCCCACACCTGATAATGGCGTGATAGGGATTCAGGTCATCGAAGGCAGTTTAGCAGAAATTCAAATCAAAGGGACGCGGAATCTAACTTCTTATATTTGCGATCGCATTCAACTCGGAGCAGGTACTCCTGTCAACACCGCCAAACTCGAAGATCAACTCAGGCTATTGAGGAACAATCCCCTTATAGACAACATAGAAGCTAACTTACAGCCTACGGGAAAGCGAAACCAGAGCATTCTCAGTGTTTTGGTCACCTTGACAGATCCCTTTGAAGCCAACATCAGTGTGGACAATTACTCGCCACCCAGCGTGGGTTCGGAGCGATTGGGTGTGAGGTTACGCCATCGCAATTTAACTGACATCGGAGATGAAATTTACTTGTACAGCTCATCGACAGCGACAGGTGGAACCGAGGCGTTTGAGTTGTCCTACCGACTTCCGCTCAACCCCATGAATGGGACACTCCAGTTGAGAGTAGCACCGAACCAAAATGAAGTGACTCTATCGGAATTTGAAGAGTTCGATATTCGGGGTGAAACAGAACTCTATGAAATCAGTTATCGTCAGCCCTTGGTGAGATCAATCCGTGAAGAATTTGCACTTTCTGTGGGCTTTACTTACCAGAATGGTCAGACGTTTATTTTTGACCAACTCCCTACCCCCTTTGGTATTGGTCCCGATGAAGATGGGATCAGTCGTACTAGCGTAATTCAGTTTGGTCAAGAATACCTGCGTCGCGATCCTCAAGGAGCATGGTTGCTGCGATCGCACCCCCGTTACCATCGGGAGTCACAGATAAGATGTCTCCAGAACTCGTATCAATAGAACCATTCGTGCTGGTGAGAGAAATCTGACCCCCATTGCCGCTACCATTAACACCAACCGACGCATCTATACTGTCATTCGCTGTGTCAGTAACGCCTGCTGAGATATTCCCTGATGCTTGCAACGTTACAGAACCAGCATTCCCTGTATTCACACTGGTATCAATACTGTCAAACACAATCCCACCAGTCGTCGCCGTTAACTCGACCGAACCACCTGCTGTAGTTAGGCGTGAATTAATCTGAATATCTCGACCCGCCTCAAAGCGAATCGTCTCACCAAACGTCTGATTCGTGAAATTCAAATTCGTCCCAGCCTGGGCAATAATATCTTGCTGCGCTTGTAGGAGAATATTACCCGTCAAAGCTGTCAACGCTGTGTCATCAATTTGAAAATCAACCCCATTTCCACCATCATTGAACAGAATTTGTTCATCTGGGACAATCTCACCATTATCATCAGCCACCCCATCATTTGGCTCAATAATAATATCTCTAGGGTCGAGTAAAATAGTCCCATCTTGACCATTTGCCGCCGACACATCAACGCTACCACTAAAGGCTAATGCGTCTTTTCCAGACACTTCAACAAAACCACCATCCCCAGAATCACTCCCCCCACCAGCGCTAATATTGCCATTAAATCCAGTAGCTTCATCCGCCCAAACAATCACCTGTCCCCCATTCCCTTCAACCAGCGCATCCGCATTAATCCTGGAATCGGCACTAACAACCGTCCGCAACGCATTCGGAATGGTACCCTGACCTTGATAATCCCCTCCAACTCTCACCAATCCACCGCCGCTTGTACCCGAAGCATTCACCGTAGCCCCAAATACACCAACGCGCTGACCTAAAATATTCACCTCACCGCCAACTTTGCCCACGCCTGAATTAGAGACATCCAGCGTACCCGACGCGATCGCACTTCCTTCAGTTGTTGGTATCCTTGTCCCAGACTCCCCTAACTGCACCGTACCATCCGCATTTGCTGTTAATCCCGTCTCCATACCCGTCGCCCCAACCGTCAGCAAATCCGGTAAATCCTGTGCGGTAAACGATAACAGTTGTCCATCCACTGTTCGAGGCGCTTCAATCTCCAAACTCAACAAATGTCCCGACTGACGAATCCGGACTCGATTTTTCCCCGGTACAGCCGCGATCGTAATGGTTCCTCCCGGCGCCCGGATTTCTCCCGTATTGACCACAGTACCACCCAGCAGGGTTAAGGTTTGACCTTCTAGCACCTCCAAGTTGCCCGCATTAATAATACTTCCCGGTTGCATCGAATCAAACGCAAACTGACTCGGTGTACCACTTAAATTCGAGTAGTCATTCTCACCAAACCCATTGAACCAATACCCATTCTCAAAACCCACACCCGTCGCCGTTGTCAGCGTAAACGCCGCCGGAACATTAATTTGAGCCTCTGAACCCAGCACCCAACCCGCCGGATTCATCAACACTAAATTAGAGTTACCCCCCATAACCTGAATTAACCCATTAATCTGGGAGGCATCACCGCCAACAACTCGCCCGATGATATGCTGAATCGTAGGATTGGATAAAAAATTGGCAATCTGACCCGAATCTAAGCCAAACTGCTCAAAACTGTGGAACAGATTTGCCCCATCTCCTGAAAACGTGCCACCGTGGATATCGAAGCGGTTTCCATCCGGTGTTACCATCGTCCCCGTGCCATCGGCTGCTGGCGTAATGGATTGAGCATAGGTTGAGGAAGTTGAGGAAGGAGTGAGCATTCCTGCCAACAAGAGAAGCAGAAAAATCCAAACCGGGCGAAGTTTAGGATAGGGCATGGTTCAATCACCTTTTACGCTCTCTAAGGAAAAGTTTCCCCCATAAACTGACTTTTTTTGCCAAACGACCAAAAATCTTAACAAATCCTGCGTCTTCTTCTCTAGAGGCATCATTGTAGAGATGTTCCATGGAACGTCTCTACATAAATCATCTGTTCTAACAGCTATATCGCTACCCATTTCCAATTTTAATGCGTAATAGTTTAGCCGAGGTAATGGTGTGTTACGCTACGCTAACACACGATGGCGGCGTGGCACACCTTATTTGATGAATTAAAATTATGCCCAGAAACTGTAGGGGCGCATGGCGTGCGCCCGATTCAATGGTGAAATCTATCCCACAATTTTAGCTGTGTCAGTCCACTACAAATAAAGGCTGTGCGTCCATCCTATTTAGTTCTGAAATTC
The DNA here is from genome assembly GCF_040218875.1 of Coleofasciculus sp. D1-CHI-01. Lineage (NCBI taxonomy): Bacteria > Bacillati > Cyanobacteriota > Cyanophyceae > Coleofasciculales > Coleofasciculaceae > Coleofasciculus > Coleofasciculus sp. D1-CHI-01. The sequence continues at coordinate 15,282 of NZ_JAVJQP010000016.1, read as the reverse complement.
CCCGCGTGTGGTATCTTGATTGTGGTAACCTCCCCACAGCCGGACAAATTTTCCTGGGCAGTTCTTTGGAAACTGACTCGGAGTTCTATAATTTTGGGAGATTGGGATATGCTAGGTTGCCATCTCTGATGCTTCTGTGGGGTTGGGGTGAGGTAGGACTGGAAGGCATGGACAAGGTCTTAGGTCAGGATGGCAGTACCGCACAGATCACAATAAATCAATATGAAAATTAAAAAACTAGAGTATTACGATAACGAATACCAATGGAAGCTTGAACCAGTAGATTTTTGGCAGAATTTTAATCTTTTTGTCGGTGTATCTGGTGTTGGTAAGACAAGAATATTAAGCGCTATAAATAGCTTAAAAAAGATAGCTAATGGTGCGTCTTTTAATGGAGTGCGGTGGAATACTTGTTTTTTGAGCAATGATGATTGTGAATATCATTGGAGTGGAGAATTTGAGACAAAAAAAAGCACAACACCTATTGATAGTGATTCAGCGGAAAAGGAACCAGTTAAAATAATTCGTGAAACCTTAAAGTGCAATCAAAAAACTATTGTTAAAAGAATACAAGAAGAAATCATATTCCATGGGCAAAAAACCCCGAAATTATCTCCTTATGAAAGTATTATTGAGTTGCTAAAACAAGAAGATAGCATCATTCCCGTCAAAGAAGAACTAGATAAAATTATACTAGCTGATTCAGGGAGTGGTTTTGATAAAACAATGCTTCTACCAGTATCTATAGTTAAGAAACACGAAAATTCTTCATTGCTGTCTCTAAAGGAAAGTGATTTGCCTATTCTCATTAAAATAGCTATTCTTTATAGAATATTCCCTAAAGAATTTGAAAAAATCAAGAAAACTTTCGCAATAATTTTTCCCAATGTTGCAGATATAAAAGTAGAATCTCTAAAAGATGAGGATATTCCTATTGCATTATCCCAGTTATTGAAAGAAGCGACTACTGTTAGCATTAAAGAAAAAGGAGTTCAAAACTGGATTAAAAATATTTCATCCGGAATGTTTAAAACTTTAATGTACATCAGCCAATTATATTTATCTCCTGACAATTGTGTTATTCTAATTGATGAATTTGAAAATAGCCTAGGTGTTAATTGTCTTGATAGCGTTACCGATCTGATCTTGGACAATCAAGGATCACAATTTATTGTTACCAGTCATCATCCTTATGTAATTAATAATATTAGTCCTGCTTATTGGAAAATAGTGACTCGTCAAGGAAGTCTGGTAACTGTTAAAAATGCCAAAGATTTTCATATTTCCGAATCTAGGCAAAAAGCTTTTATTGATTTAATTAATGTGCTTGAGGATGATGAATATTTAGACGATTAAAAATGAATATTTATTTTTTAGTAGAAGGTAAAAGTACAGAAAAAAAGATTTATCCTAAATGGCTTGAATATCTTCTTCCTGAATTAATACGAGTCAAATATCATGACCAAGTTCAAAAAAATAATTATTATTTGATAAGTGCAAAAGGTTATCCTGCTATTTTATATGATGCACTTGATAATGCAATTGACAAAATTAAAGAAACAAACAATTATGATTATTTAGAGCAATTACAGAAAAGCTCCAGCATCAAATAAATTAACAAAAGCGCCAGTTAACTTTCCACGTCCGTATCAATTTCCACGTCGAGAGTTTCTTCATCAATCCGGACATACAAAATATTCGGTTGACAACAAACTTGGCAATCCTCAACATACGATTGCTGAGAGCCTGCACTAATATCAATAAACGTGACATTGGCTTCGCCACAGTAGGCACAACTGTATTCGGCTGTATTTTCCATTATGACGACTGATAACTTATAGATAAGTTAGGGGTGAGATAGGGCGGGTTTTGTTGTTCGGTTATTGGTGAACATCGAAATTTAGTGGCTAAACCCGCCCCTACCATTGATCTATGACTGATGATTGCGTTCCCAAAGTTGATGGAGGATTTGGACATGAACATCACGAGTAATCGGATAAAAATAGCTAAAAACCAAACCGCAAAGTAATATCAATGTCGGTAACGGACCAATAATCATCCGGATGGCAAACAACGCCGACTCCGGTTGTACAGGATTAGGTTCTCCCGCCACACTGGAAATAAACCCAGCCCAGTCGAGTATTTTTCCCACTAAAAAGAGAGCAATCGCAAAACCCATTTTCTGAAACAATACCATAAATCCATAGAAAATCCCCTCCCGTCGTTGTCCACTACGAACGGTTTATGGCACTAAAGTGCCTACTACGAACGGAACGAACGCGATCGCCTGATCAATACGTCTGACAATTTTGCTTCCCCTGACATCCCAGAGGATAGGCTGAATTGTAGGTATGCGATCGCTTACCTCCCACACGCTGAAGACGCCAGTAACGCTCAGTAGCCTTTAGAGACTGCGGTTGTGCCTAGCATAAGAATCCTCATCTAGAAACTTTGATTTAGATGGGGTGTGTTCAAACTCCTAAGCTTTCCACAGGTTATACTGATCTATTGTTGCTGCCTTAGTAATTTAACTCAGGACAGCATAACAGAGTCTTCTGTTGATGTTAAAACGAGAGTTAAAAACTACTAATCGTAAGGATTTATGACTATTTTGGATTCTAAAGGTCGTCTTTTTGGTAAAATCAGCATTCTTGATCTAGGGGCTGCCTTGGTCATTTTATTAGTGATTGTGGGAATCTTTTTCATTCCAGGTACAGGTTCCGTCGCCCAGATACCTGGAAGCAGTGCCGAAAAATCTGTTCAAGTTGATTTGATTGTTCGCGGGTTGAGCGTGCGTAAGCCAGAGGATTTGATGTCTCAATTTAGAGAAGAAAAGAAAACAAATATCGTTATTCGCAATCAACCCTCTGGTCAGGTAGACATCATATCGGTACAAGAATTGCCAAGACTGGTTATTGTACCTCAACCCGATGGCTCGGCTAAAGCACTACCCGATCCCAGACCTGACACCTTTAGCACTGATATACTAATGACCCTCGGTGGTCAAGCCACTATTACCGATGATGGTCCGGTTCTGGGAAATAGCAAGCTTAAAATTGGAACCCCTGTGGAATTAGAGGGTAAGGATTACAATTTCAACGCTAGCGTGATTGATGTCAGGGTTGAGTAAACTACCCGCCGCTAAGTCGGAGTACCGACTCTAGCGGGGGCTTTTAAAGAAGCCCAGAGTTTACCAGGCTGAGTGTTAATTCACTACGTTACGAAAGTCAAGATACCTAAGAATGCGTAGCCAGTTTTTAGCTCTATCGTTTGCGATTAAACAGACATATCGGGTTGAAGTCAGTGTCGTAAACCCAAAAAGCTTTCGTAACATTGCCAAGGCTAACATTACCCGCAAGGAGACTCAAGCTTTGAGTAAAGTTTTCGTTTTAGACACCAACAAGCAACCTCTCAACCCCATCCATTCAGGTAGGGCAAGAATGCTGTTATCTCAAGGGAAAGCCGCTGTATTTCGGCGCTACCCTTTCACCGTGATACTGAACAAGGAGGTGGTCAACCCAAAAGTAGAATCGCTTCGAGTCAAAATCGACCCAGGCGCGAAAACTACAGGACTAGGATTAGTCAACGACAGTACTGGTGAGGTTGTTTGGGCTGCCCAGTTACAACACCGAGGGTTTCAAATTCGGGATGCTTTAACGTCACGCCGCCAGTTAAGACGCTCACGCCGTAACCGCAAAACTCGTTACCGCAAGTCACGTTTTCTGAACCGTACTCGCCCTGAAGGATGGTTGCCACCATCGTTAAACAGTCGAGTCGCCAACATCTTGACTTGGGTTAATCGCCTATCATCCATATCTCAAATTACTGCCATATCTCAAGAATTGGTCAGGTTTGACACTCAGCAGATGGAAGACGCTGAAATTAGCGGAATAGGCTATCAACAAGGCACACTATTCGGTTACGAAATCCGTGAGTTTTTGCTCGAAAAGTGGAACAGAACCTGTGCCTACTGTGGCGAAAAAGACACCCAACTTGAGATTGAGCATATAAATGCCCGCTCAAAAGGGGGTTCCAACCGAATCAGTAACTTGTGCCTAGCCTGTACCTCTTGTAATCAGAAAAAGGGCAACCAGGATATTAAGGATTTCCTCAAGGGTAAACCTGACCTGCTCAAATGCATCCTGTCTCAAGCTAAAAGACCTTTGGCTGACACAGCAGCAGTCAACGCAACCCGATGGAATCTGTACTATAACCTCAAAAAAACGGGTTTACCTGTCGAAGTTGGCACGGGTGGTCGCACCAAGTACAACCGAACCATCCGAGGTTTAGACAAAACTCATTACTGGGACGCGGCCTGTGTTGGAGCTTCAACCCCAGAGCAGTTAATCACATCAGAAGTTAAACCTCTATTGATTGCTGCTAAAGGTCACGGAACCCGTCAGCAGTGCCGTACTGACAGGTTCGGGTTTCCTAGTCGTTATTGCAAGAGAACAAAATTTCACAAAGGTTTTCAGACGGGTGACATCGTTAAAGCTGTTGTCACTTCTGGCAAAAAGATTGGAACTTACGTTGGGCGGGTAGCCACTCGTGCTACTGGAAGTTTCAATATTTCCACAACAGATGGACTGGTTCAAGGAATCAGTCATAAATACTGCTTGCCACTTCACAAAAAGGATGGGTATTCATACATACAGTGATTTGAAAAATTTAGGGGTATTGAACCCCATAAATTTTTCCTCGTTTCCTCCCGCCGCTAAAACTTTGGCGGTACTCGCTTCGCTTGTCCTAATCCGCCTCGTTTATAGCGGGGGTCTCCACGAGGAGGAAAGATGAAAGGGAACAGGGAATAGGGAGCATGTAGAGACGTAGCATGCTACGTCTGGGAGCTGGGGGAGATAATGACAAAAGACTAATGACAAAGGACTAATCTGCAATTCTGTCCTCAGACTTTAGCATTTTCAAATACTTTCGGATTAAACCAATCGTCACGGCTGGTAATTCAAGCTGAGGAGTCAATCCAACATCCTCCAGGGTTTGAAAGACTTGAACGGCTTTCGGATTGAGATCCGCCAGTCGTTTGCCGATTTCTGGGCTGGTAAATTCCGATTTTTGTCCCCAGATAATTGCTGTGGGAGTGGTCAGTTGAGTAATGTACAGGGATAAGTCAAAGCACAAGTCTCCCCGCACAAACGACAGCGCTGCATATTCAGCATTGGGTTGTTGAGCTGAGGCTAAATAAGCATCCACAATTTCTGAGTAAATTCGGCTGGAACGAGCAAATTGCCGACTTTCCAAGAAACTGCGGATACCGCCTGCAGTGGCGACGCCAGTGCTGTAGAGGACGCGATCCAGAATCGGTGTGCTGATTAACTGAGCAAAAAAGCTACGTGTGTAGTCTTCCCCGAAATCAGAGAGTCCTGATGGAGTGGTGAGAATCAAAGACTTAAACAGTTCAGGACGTGCGATCGCGGCTCGGATTGTCAAAGCGGCGGTTAGAGACGAAGCAACCACTGGTGTTCCTTGAGGACAGGTTTGCTCTAGGAACTCATTAATCGTGGTGATGTAGTCATCAATCTGATAATTGCGTTCAGGATGCTCTGAACGACCCCAACCAATGAGGTCAGGGGCTAAAATCCGATACTCACTGGCAAATGCCGGATAGACCTTTGACCACTCATAGGCTGATGACCCGCCCCCAAAGCCATGCAAAAACACTAATGTTGGTCGTTCTTCTGGCTCAGGGGTTTCTGGGGTTTGCCACGGCATGTCGTCAGCCGTGTAGTATGTCATGCGTCCCAGTGAGGTCACTAAGGAGTGCTGTTTAAAACCGTTGGGTTCAATCATATCTCAACCTTATCGCTATTGCTATCATCCCTGATTCTAGGGTCGAGAGCCTCTGACTTTAAGTTGATTCCCTTAATCCGGAATCTTAGGTCAACGTGAGTCAATCTTTGAGAAAAGCGTTAAAATCATAAATTTTGAACTGAGGGAACTTTTCTCAATATTATTTCATCGGAGGATTTTATGTGAGTGGACGTTTACACACAAAAGGGTACAAACTCATATCAGTAATCATCTAAAAAACACTTGTAGCTTTGAGTGAGACGGTTCCAGGGAGCATCATTGCGGCTGAGTTTCAATTTGAGCATAACCCGCCAGTAAACGTGATTTGCAAGCAGAGCGGAGATATCTGGTGATTTTGAGAGCAGGAGATTTGAGCGGTGTTTGAAACCTAAAACTTGACATTTTTTCTAGGCTTATAGAGTTATAAGCTTTCTGGTGTTCGATCTCATCAATTTATTTATTTGTTGTTTAAGATCTGTTATAACAATGCAATGCAATTTAGAGTTACAGGAAATTATAGAGGATAACTTCATCAAGTCGCAAGCGGCGATCGCTTCTCCTGCCTGGGATATAGCTGAATATGAGTCGAGTTTACTCGTGATAAGACCGAAGAGTGTCTGCCTTAATTTGGAAGCTTTAACCTGTTTTGAAGTGGTAGAGCATCAATTTCACCAGTTGGGAGTGACATTTAAAAACGCGATCGCTCTACAGCCCTCAAACCCTGCCTATCCTCCCCGCTCTGGTACAATCGTACTCATGGCGGCACCTAAAAGCGGTTGGCTAGAAGCAACATTTTTGCAGCCGATTGCTTGGTTCTGCTGCTACGTCACCAGTTCCCAGCGAACGATCATGTCTGCTTACGACTCCCAGGGTATGCTTATTGATCAAGTGACGACTCAACCCAATTTAGCTGGATCAGATTCATCTACACCTCCCAATACCCAGCTACAGATTAATGCGCCGAATATCTCTCGCATTACATTCTATGCCTTTGACGGTCAACTCACCCTTGATGACTTAAGTTTTGAGTGTTGAGTGTTGAGTGTTGAGTGTTGACCCTTCACAACCTTCTAGAGCATGGCGCGCGAGTTTTGAGTGTGTAGGGGCGGGTTTCACTATTATCGTTTCTTAACTCACCCGGATGTGACTAAACCCGCCCTGACTGAGTGTTGAGTGTTGACCCAACGCTAGACTTAAGGGCTTGATCTTGAGGCAGAGTTCGCCTATCTTCCCCAGCTCCCCCAGCTCCCCCAGCTCCCCCAGCTCCCCCAGCTCCCCCAGCTCCCCCAGCTCCCCCAGCTCCCCCAGCTCCCCCAGCTCCCCCAGCTCCCCCAGCTCCCCCAGCTCCCCCAGCTCCCCCTCCTACCCTATGCAGTTTGCCCCACTCTATCCCCTTTTATACCCAATTCTCAAAACAACCTTTCCCCATTGCCTTTGGTCAGGTTCACCCCAGTCGCGAACTATTGCGCTCACGTTTGATGATGGTCCTCACCCTCAGTACACCCCCCATCTTCTGCAAGTCCTAGAGCGCTACGATATTAAAGCCAGCTTTTTCTGGTTAGGTACTTGCGTCAAATCGGCACCAAAGGTTGCCCGTGAGGTCTACGCCCAAGGTCATTGGATTGGATTGCACGGCTATCATCATCACTCTTTCCCCTTGCTGACACCAGATACGCTCAAGCAAAGTTTAGAAAAAACCCAAGCCACAATTACCCAAGCTTGTGGACTGAACTGCGATCGCCTGCGGGATGTTCGCCCCCCGAATGGTTTGTTTACTCCCCAAACTCTCAGATTATTACACCAATGGCATTACCGACCTGTGATGTGGAGTGTTGTACCAGAAGACTGGGTACGTCCTGGGACTTCAGTCGTTGTCCGGCGAGTCCTACAGCAAGTACAGAATGGATCACTCCTGGTCTTGCATGATGGTTACTGTGGAGGAGAAGATGTTACCCAAACGACAGCGGTGTTAATCCCAATCCTACTGAATCAAGGATTTAACTTTGTGACCATTGACCAACTCTGGCAACTCAAATAATGCCTTCTGACTGCGAACTCAGTTCTCGTTAGCGCTATCTGTAGAGTGGCATCAGCCAAAAACTGGCATTATTTCAACTATATATAGAGTTAAATGAGTTAGATCTCCCCTCTACTGTCTCCCCTCTGCCTTGTCTCCATCTCCGACGGTCAGTTTACACAAGATGACACAAGCGTTACGTATTGTAACCATCTCGGCGAATTTTATTCAGATTTTAAACACAACTACTCCTATTGTGTGCTAAAACAAATGTTTTACACACCATCGAGCCTTCGAGACTTATGCATTACCTCTACCCTCAAAAAATTTGTTGCATGTACGCTGAACTTCGCTAACGTAGTCAAAGAAGAAGAATCCTCTCAATACAGAACATTTGTACTAAAACAGGGTGTTTCATGAACTCTAGAGAAACTAAGGCTCTTGAAGTGTCAGCTAACTTCATTAAAATGGCTGATCACATTTCAGCGATTTGTCCGGGACGAACCAGTCGAGTCCCAGAGTACATTAAAGAAGGATTGACATAACCGGGAGACATCAAGCAGACGGATTCAGTTTCGATGGCTTTCCCCAGCGTAATAGTAAAGCTTACGACTCTATTGGCGTACTTTCATCAAGTGAAACATAGTCCCTCAATTCATCTAGCCATGCAAATCGAGGAAAGACAATCTATAATGGTTTCATTCTTTAGGCAAATATTCATTTCGATTTCGCGCAAAAGCTCTTAACCGCTGAAGATTATCAGCCAATCTAAGTTGCCCAAAAGCGCGAACAAGTTTTTTGAATTAAAGCTAGAATCAAAAAGTCTCAACAGCCGCCAGGATGAAAAATTACTTTACCCGGCGTTCATATCCCTATTGAGTTAAGAGGAATAAATTTCATCTGAGTTTCTCAGGCTCAACAATTCAATAACCGATTAGAATGCAAAAGTAAGATGAAATCGCTGGCTAAACTTTTAAGTAGATTATTAGACATCTACTGGTCTTTAACTGAAGGAGCATGAGGAAAAAGGCATGACCCAGGCACACGACGTACTTGCAACAATTTCTCAGCCTCAAAGCGAGTTTGAATTCTTGCTGGAGGATGACGCCACTCAAAATGATATGGCGGACGGGAACTCGGAAGCCGTTCAACCCGAACCGGGGGAGGAAGATAGTAAGCCTGGTAAGGTGCGTTCTACCCGCCGTCGCACACAAGCGAAAAAGAAGCACTATACCGAAGATTCCATTCGCCTCTACCTACAAGAAATTGGTCGAATTAGGCTATTACGGGCTGATGAAGAAATTGAATTGGCGCGTAAAATTGCTGACTTATTGGAATTAGAACGGATTCGCGATCGCTTATATGATCAGCTCGAGCGAGAACCGAAGGAAGGAGAATGGGCGAGTTCAGTCAACATGGAACTTCCCGCCTTTCGCAAACGCCTTTTCCTGGGTCGGCGGGCAAAAGAGAAAATGGTGCAGTCTAACCTGCGTCTAGTTGTGTCCATTGCCAAGAAATATATGAATCGGGGTCTGTCGTTTCAAGACCTGATTCAAGAAGGATCTTTAGGACTGATCCGGGCGGCGGAAAAGTTCGACCACGAGAAAGGATACAAATTCTCCACCTACGCGACATGGTGGATTCGACAAGCCATCACTCGTGCGATCGCGGATCAATCCCGTACCATTCGCCTCCCCGTTCACCTCTACGAAACCATCTCCCGGATCAAAAAGACCACCAAAATCCTCTCCCAAGAATTGGGTCGCAAACCCACGGAAGAAGAAATTGCCGATCGCATGGAAATGACCATCGAGAAGCTGCGATTTATTGCCAAATCTGCCCAACTTCCCATCTCCCTGGAAACACCAATTGGTAAAGAAGAAGACTCTCGCCTGGGTGACTTCATCGAAGCCGATGGTGAAACGCCAGAAGACCAAGTATCCAAAAATCTGCTGCGGGAAGACTTAGAAAGCGTCCTGGATACCTTAAGCCCCCGCGAACGAGACGTTCTCCGGTTGCGCTATGGGTTAGATGACGGACGCATGAAAACCCTAGAAGAAATCGGTCAAATTTTCAACGTGACCCGCGAACGCATTCGCCAAATCGAGGCAAAAGCCTTGCGTAAACTACGCCATCCTAATCGCAACAGTATTCTCAAGGAGTATATCCGCTAGGAATACACAAGAAAGCTGGGGTTCAGGGAATGAACACCCAGCTATTCTTTACCCATTGCTTAAAACTGTATGATGCCGTATTACATTAGCCCCCAGAAATGTAACACGCCTTGACCCGAAATATATTCCGTAATCAACGCGGCAACAAAACCAATCATCGCTAAACGACCATTCCAATTCTCCGCGTTCGCCGTGAACCCAAATTTGGCTTCTTTTTGCTGTTGCTCGTCCATAACTTCGTTGTTTTGGTTACATTATGTAAATTAATGTAACGAATTGTTGGCAAAATGACAAGAATTGGGTCAAGGTGACGGAAAGATAGGTGAATATTATGTCCGGAATACTAAGAAATATTACTCATTAACGTTAACGAACGACCCCGGAAAATAAATTTTATATCAAGTTTGATTAAGGGATGTCTATCACCGCAACTCAACTGCCCGCTCGACTCGACTATTATTACCAGCAGATTCGGATTATTCTCGATCGCCAAAATCCAATTACCGGATTATTACCTGCCAGTACAGCAGTGAATGCCCATGGTGACTACACCGATGCCTGGGTCAGGGATAACGTGTACAGCATTTTGGCAGTTTGGGGATTAGCCTTAGCGTACCGCAAACTCGACGCCGATAGTGGGCGCACCTTTGAACTGGAACAAAGCGTGGTCAAACTGATGCGGGGGCTGCTGTTTTGTATGATGCGGCAAGCCGCCAAAGTGGAACAGTTCAAAGACAACCAATCTCTGCTAGACGCACTACACGCCAAGTACGATACCAGCACTGGTGATGTAGTGGTGGGGGATGATGAGTGGGGTCATTTGCAGCTCGATGCTACCTCCCTATTCCTGTTGATGCTGGCTCAGATGACCGCATCAGGGTTACACATTGTTTACACCATTGCTGAAGTGCATTTCATTCAGAATCTGGTGTATTACATTGGTCGTACCTATCGGACACCGGATTACGGAATTTGGGAACGAGGAAATAAAGTTAATCACGGGAATCCGGAACTCAACGCCAGTTCCGTCGGTATGGCAAAAGCCGCATTAGAGGCGATTAACGGGCTAGATTTATTTGGCGTGCGGGGATCTCAAGCCTCCGTGATTCATGTCCTTCCCGATGAAATTGCGCGATCGCGGATTACGTTAGAATCCCTATTACCACGGGAATCGAGTTCCAAAGAAACCGATGCGGCGCTGTTAAGTGTCATCGGGTTTCCGGCATTTGCCATCGAAGACGTGGAACTGCTGGAGAGAACTCGTCAGAAAATAGTCGATAAATTACAGGGATTATACGGATGTAAGCGGTTCCTGCGAGATGGACATCAAACCGTACTCGAAGATACCACCCGCTTGCATTATGAACCCTGGGAACTGCAACAATTTGAACATATTGAATGCGAGTGGCCCCTATTTTTTACCTACTTAGCCCTAGATGGCTGGTTTCGGGGAGACGTTGAACGGGCGCGGAATTATCTGGGGCGTTTGGATACATTGCTGGTTGAGCGAGATGGGATGCGCTTATTACCGGAAGTGTATTACGTACCCGAAGACAAAATTGAAGCCGAACGCGCTTCTCCCCGTTCCCAAAATCGCAAACCCAATGAAAATTTGCCCCTTGTCTGGGCGCAGAGTTTGTATCTGTTTGCCCAAATGCTTCATGACGAATTAATTACGCGGGGAGATGTTGACCCCTTAGGGCGTCATTTTTGCGTAGGGCGTCATCAAGATCCGGTGGTACAAATTGCGCTGTTGGCAGAGGATGAAGCATTACAGGCGCAACTGGCTGCTTATGGGATTGCCACCCAGACCCCCAAACAAGTTGATCCGGTGCAAGTGCGTCAGGCAACGGATTTATCCCGATTGTATGCCCAAATTGGACGGTGTGATTCCTTGGGATTAACTGGACGCCCGATTCGACGTCTGCGGAGTTTAACCACCTCTCGCATTTTTCGCTTCGGGAAAGAAACGATTGTATTTTTGCCGGCGTTTTTAGACCAGCAACAGTTTTATTTAACCCTGGATTATCATTTCCTGGTGGCTCAAATTAAAAGTGAACTGACGTATATTCAACGCCATTGGGGTGAGTTGGGACGTCCAACGGTGACATTGTTATTAAGGCATCAGATGGTGCAGACGGCAGAAGAAACCAGTCATCCGGGACAAGAGCAACTTCAGGGTTCCGCTTTACTGGAGTTAATCCAAGAATTGCAAGAGGGATTCTGTAATGGGGTGCGGGTCAAGTTAGGGCGTTTAAATCAGTTAATGCTCACAGCAGGCGTTGAACGCATTGATACGCTGCAAGGGTTTAAGTTTAGCGACTCTGCGGTTCAAGATGCAGCACCGCCTGAGTATTACCTGAGGAATCATCCGCTAAACAATGGTCCGTTAAGTCATACGCAGGAATTCTTACTGGAATGCGAAACGAATCTGCAACTCTTGCTGGATAGTTTGCGGCATTCAGAAAATTTTTATGAGCAAATTGAATTATTACGCACTCTGAAAAACTTGCGGGGACTGGATTTTGATACAGGATTTGGTCAACCTCAACGAGTGGTGACGGTGGCGGATTTGCTGAATGAAGTGTATACCAGAGCCAGTAGTGAAGGAGCATCTCCCTACTGGGGTGTGATTCGTCAAGCGGCGGGGTTACTGAATAAAGTCGAAATTAGTTTGTCAGATGCGGTAACGGATATTTTGGTGCGCGGGAAACAGATTACTGTTGGGAAAGCCTACAGTGAGGCTTCTCTAATTAAAAACCCAATGTCTCATCTGGAACTCCGGGCAAAGATTGACGAATTTTGTCGAGAAGATATTCGCGATCGCGTTTTAACTCAGGAAATCCTGATTTACTTGAGTATTTTGATTAAATCTGAACCGCATCTGGTTGATGGCTTACTCACGTTGCGGGTTGGGTATTTAATTCTACTGTTGACGAGTGAATTAGCGGCTGAATTAGGCGTGACTCAGGATGAAGCTTATGAAGCATTGATGCGCTTAAGTCCCTTTGACATCAAAATGCGATTGCGTTCCTGTTTGGCGGGGTATGAAGGGGTTAACCAAAAATTACGCCAACAAGAATCGCTGCATGTTAAACAACCGCAATATGCGATTAATTGGGTGATCTTGCCAGAGGAGCAAATCTATATCGACGAAGACATAACCACGGCGGGAAATTGGCTGAGAAAACGGCAAATGGATGGCAGTGCAGGTCGGGTTCCGAAAGACTTTTACCCGAAAGTCTGGCAAGTGATGAAACATTGTAAGGGTTTGGTAATTGGTGATAAATTAGAGCGCCGCAATCGACTTGATAGTCAACCTTTGCTCTCAGAAATGACCCCTGGAGAAAAGAATTTTGCTCTGCGGGTTGAGCATTTACTCAATAAAATTCAAGTTCCCACCTATCGACAGGTGAATATTGAGGCACTTGTGGAATTAGCCGCGATATTGGAAGGAAATCCAGAGTTGGAAATTGAAGAATACATTGTCCTGGATGTGTTAATTGGTCATGCTGTACGTTTAGGCTGGTTGGAGCGATATCCAGAACGAGCCGATAAGTATGACGAATATAAGGCAGCCGCTTGGCGTGCTTTTTATGATATGTCTCCGAAACAATGTGCGGCTTATGTTGCTAAGGCGTTCCAATTTTTGGCGCAAGTCGAACCTGCTAATGTTGCTTAATTTTGTCATTTGTCATTTGTTAGACAAGAGGGAAGGGGGAATAGGGTTAGATAGACTGTAGGGGCGGGTTTCACTATTATCGTTTTTTACCTCACCCAGATTTCGCTAAACCCGCCCCGATTAAGTGTTGTGTAGAGGCTGGTTTTTTCTTGAGCCTCTGTCGGTAGAGGAACTAGAATGGTCAGATAATGGGTGTAGGTATAGGAGTATGCAACTTAAATGGAATGTCACTGAATTGAGATTTTGTCGTAAGCGATGCGAGTGCTTCTGGCACTGAAGTGCCTACTACGAACTCTCTCAATCCTCTAGTTTTAACACCGCCGCGTGATGGCGAATGTGGTCTTCAACAAACGAGGAAATGAAATAATAACTGTGATTATACCCTTCCTGGAAGCGTAATGTTAAAGGAACCCCAGCTTTTTCACAAGCTTGGGCAAAGATACCGGGAAGCAATTGCTGCTTTTCTAAAAAAGGATCGGCTGTTCCTTGATCAATGAGAATTGGGCGCTTATATCCCACAGTTAAAGCTAATTTGCTAGCATCATAGATGCCCCAGCTTTCTTCATCCTCACCCAAATAATTTGTAAATGCTTTTTGTCCCCAAGGACATTGTGTTGGTGCAGCAATGGGAGCTAACGCAGAAACAGATGTATATTGCTCAGGGTTTCTTAAAGCACAAATCAGCGCCCCATGACCCCCCATGGAATGACCAAAAATCCCCTGATGATCAATTTGAGCCGGGAAATGTTGGGCAATAATTGCTGGCAATTCCTCAACGACATAGCTATACATTTGATAATGTTCTGACCAGGGTTCTACTGTCGCATCGACGTAAAAACCCGCGCCTGTACCGAAATCCCAGTCGTCATTTTCTCCCGGAATTCCCGTATCACGGGGACTGGTATCCGGTGTCACCAGCATTAATCCGTACTTCGCCGCAAACTTCTGCGCCCCAGCTTTTGCCATGAAATTTTCTTCAGTACAGGTTAAGCCCGAAAGGAAATAAAGAACCGGGACTCGTTCAGATTTGGCTTGAGGCGGTTGGTAGACAGCAAACCGCATTTTACTGTTGCAGGTTTGAGAGTGATGGGAGTAAAAGCCAACTGTACCACCGAAGCATCGATTTTGTGAGATAATTTTGGGGGCTGTGGACATAAATTAATTGTGTAGTGAGCAGCAGTAGATGTGGCTTTTTAAGTCGGCTGTTTTGATACCTGACGCACAACTCATACCCGCAAGAAGGCTAATAGTCGCTATTGATCCGATAAAGCATGAAGCAAGCGTCAGTCCTGTTTTATTCTCCCACAGACAGGGGAACATCGTCTGCTTTAGATTAGTGATTATTATGAATCACTGCTCAGGGGATCAAGTTGTCACAGGTTGAGAAAACTGCTCCCCTATGCCTTTGTCGGGACGGCTAAATCGGAGTATTATCTGCGGGATGAAGCGGGATGGTTACCGAATGGTTCGAGAATGCCAGAGGCATACCAGAATTGGCAGAAAATCGCCCTAGCTGCGAATGGGTTATTGGAGGCTTATAAGCAACGCTCTGTGGTGTTTCTCGGCGCGATCGCACCCGCTTTAAGTCTTGAACCCCTACAAGA